>DIDB01000126.1 GCA_002417905.1 Pseudomonadaceae bacterium UBA5811 | reverse complement strand
CCAGGCCGGCACCGATGGTGGCTCCGGTCGGGCCGCCCAGCTGTTCGCCCACCAGGGTACCGAGGGTGCCTCCCAGGGCACCGCCAACAGCAGCCTCGCCCGTGCCCCGGGCCATGGCCTGGTTGCCCAGCAGCAGGCTGCAACCTAGCAAAAGCATTGCTGAATACTTCATGGGATATTCCTTCCTGAAATGTTCTGCCCATCGTTCAGCCTGTCCGGCAGGCTGTCAATGACCGGGCCGGGAAACAGGCGGTTGACTGCGGATCGCATGCGCTGGCCGGTCAGCCCGGTACGGCGCCTGCTCAGTAGCGGTAATGGTGACGCCGTTTGTGATGGTTGCCACCGCTACCGGCCAGTGCACTGCCTGCCGCGCCCCCGGCAGCGCCTCCCAGGGCCGAGCCCAGGGTGCCCCCCAGCACATTGCCGCCGGCTGCGCCCAGCCCACCGACAATTGCTGCACTGGCCCGGTCATGCTTGCTGGCACCGACCGCGCTGCCCGCAGCGCCGCCCAGGCCGGCACCGATGGTGGCGGCGGCCGGGCCGCCAAACTGCTGGCCTACCACGGCACCCAGAGTGCCGCCCAGTGCGCCACCAATGGCCGCCTCGCCCGTACCCCGGGCCATGGCCTGACCACTCAGGATCAGGCTGCAACTCAGCAGAAGTACAGATGAATACTTCATGGAATGTTCCTTTATCTGGATATGTCTTGACCTGTACACCACCTGGCCAGGTCTGGGTGACGCGTGCATCCCGGATGCAACGTGTCTGCACGAACCTGTCCTTGAGACCCGGAGGAAATCCTCAAAGTTCCGGGGCTGGCCGGACCCCCTGCGCCAGTTCTTTGCTGAGCCGGTGATAGTCGTCTATGGCGGTAAATTCTGCCGTATTCACCGGGGGCTGGCCACTATCAGGCCGGGCGACTGCCCGCAGCCAGCCGATGCCGGCCTGACGGGCGCTGCGCAGAATGCCCGGGCTGTCATCAATGAACAGGCTGTTGCCGGGGATAAATTGCAGGGTCTGCTGCAGACATTGCCAGAAGGCCGGGTGCTCCTTGGGGTAGCCATAGCTGTGGGCACTGATCAGTTGCTCAAACCAGGGAGCCAGTTCAATGCGCTCCAGCTTCAGTGCCAGAGAGTCCGGGTGGGCGTTGGTGATCAGGATGACCCGCTTGCCGCACCGGCGCAGGCTTGCCAGAAAATCCAGGGCACCGGGACGCGGGGCAATCAGGTGGGCGATTTCCCGTTTCAGGGCCTGTATTGGCAGGCCCAGTTCGCGGCTCCAGTAGTCCAGGCAGTACCAGTCCAGCTGGCCCTTTTTCCGTTCGAAGCGCTCATGCAGTTGCTGGCGGGCAGCCGCCGGGCTGAGTCCCTGCTGGCGGGCATAGTGGTCGGGCAGGTGTTCCAGCCAGAAATGGTTGTCGAAGCGCAGGTCCAGCAGGGTACCGTCCATATCCAGAAGCACGGTGTCAATGCAGGACCAGGGCAGGGCAGAGGACATGAGCGGTTCACCGGAGGCAGGGGCTGTCCGGGCGGGATGTTAAGTGGCAGGCGGCGGATCTGCCAAGTCGGGCTATGATAAGGCCTTTGTTTTGCGGGAGTGCCGGCATGCGCCAGAAACCTACCATTCTTGCCCGGGAAACGGTGGCTTCCAGCCGGCTGTTTCAGGTGGAGGCCGTGCAGCTCCGGTTTGCCAATGGAGCCGAGCGGACGTATGAGCGCCTGCTGGGGCGGGGCAGCAGCTATGGTGCAGTCATGGTGGTGGCCATGGAGGACACCGAGCATGCCCTGCTGATCGAGGAATACTGTGTGGGCACTGATGCCTATGAGCTGACCCTGCCCAAGGGGCTGATCGAGCCCGGAGAGGAGATCCTGTTTGCGGCCGGACGTGAACTCAAAGAAGAAGCCGGGTTTGGCGCCCATCGTCTGGAGCATCTGGGCGAGCTGTCCCTGTCACCTGGCTATATGAGCCAGAAAATCCAGATTGTACTGGCCCGGGACCTGTACCCGGAGCGGCTGCCGGGAGACGAGCCCGAGCCGCTGCGGCTGGAGCGGATCAGCCTGCGCTGTATTTCCGGCCTGTTGCAGAATCCGCAATTCAGTGAGGGCCGGGCGCTGGCCGCCCTGTATCTGGCCCGGGATCTGTTGACCCAGCGGGGAGAATTCCAGCCATGACCCATCCTTTTCTGTCTGAAGTGCTGCGCCTGGTTGAGCAGGCCGGGGAGGCCATCCTGCCCTGGTGGCGGCAGCCGCTGGAGATCCGGGAAAAGGCAGATGCCTCGCCGGTCACCGCGGCGGATCTGGCGGCCCATCACTGCCTGGCGGCGGGGCTGGGCCGGCTGGATCCGCAGATCCCGGTGCTTTCCGAAGAGGACTGTGGCGCAGGGCTGGCCCGGCGGGCGGCCTGGTCGCGCTGGTGGCTGGTGGATCCGCTGGATGGTACCAGGGAATTTATTGCCGGCAGCGGGGAGTTTACCGTCAATGTGGCCCTGATCGACCGGGGCCAGGTGGTGTTTGGTGTGGTGGGCGCTCCGGCGGCGGGCTGCTGCTATTACGGTGGACGCGGCCTTGGGGCTGGCTGTCTGGAACAGGGTCGCCACCGGGTCCTGCAGGTCAGTCCACCGGACAGTCAGCCACATGTGCTGGTAGCCAGCCGCCGTCATGGCAGTCCGGCCCAGCAGCAGCTGGTGGCGGGCCTGCAGGCCCGTTTTCCCGGGCTGGAAATGACCAGCATTGGCAGCTCCCTGAAGTTCTGCCTGGTGGCCGATGGCCGGGCCGACTGTTACCCGCGGCTGGCGCCCACCTCCCAGTGGGATACGGCCGCTGCCCAGGGCGTGCTGGAGGGCGCGGGGGGGCAGGTGCTGACCGTGACCGGCCAGCCGCTGGCATATGCGGCCCGGGAGGATTATCTGAATCCCGGTTTTCTGGCCCTGCCTGCCGGTGCTCCCTGGCAGGCGGCGCTGCTGGAGCTGGCCCGTCAGGCGGGCTGAGCTGAGTCAGGCCAGCAGCCGGGCCAGCAGGTCGCCGGCCCGGCACTGCTGGGCTTCCTGTTTCAGCCGGTTGGCACGAAAGATGGCCTTGAGGTCTTCCAGTGCGTGGCTGAAGTCATCGTTGATGACCAGATAGTCGTACTCGCCGTAATGGCTCATCTCGCTGATGGCTTCGCGCATCCGGTGCTCGATGACCTCGTCACTGTCCTGCCCCCGGTTGGTCAGCCGGTGGCGCAGGGCCTCCTGACTGGGCGGCAGGATAAAAATGGAGCGGGATTCCGGCATCTGCTCCCTGACCTGGCGGGCACCCTGCCAGTCGATTTCCAGGATCAGGTCAAAGCCCGCCGCCAGGGTTTCCTCCAGACAGAGCCGTGAGGTGCCATACAGGTTGCCAAAGACGGTGGCGTATTCCAGAAACTCCTGGCGCTCCAGCCGGGCCAGAAAATCGTCCCGGCGGATAAAGTAGTAATTGATGCCGTCCACTTCACCAGGCCGCATGGGGCGGGTGGTGTGGGAAACGGCTACCCGCAGCTGGCGGGACAGGCTGTCGGTCAGGGCTTTGACCAGACTGGTCTTGCCCGCGCCGGAGGGTGCGGAAACGATATAGAGCGTGCCGGGGGTCACAGACATGGCGGTTGATTACCTGGAGTGGATGCGGATTCTAGAGGCTTGACAGGCGGCCGGGTCAGGATCGGGATTATTCGATATTCTGCACCTGCTCGCGCATCTGCTCGATCAGCACCTTGAGGTGCACGGCCGCCTGGGTACTGCGGGTGTCAAAGGCCTTGGAGCCCAGGGTGTTGGCTTCCCGGTTCAGCTCCTGCATCAGAAAATCCAGCTGGCGGCCGGTGGCACCCGGTTCCTGGAGTACCCGGCTGACCTCGGCCACGTGGGTGGTCAGGCGGTCCAGCTCCTCCGCCACATCAGATTTATGGGCCAGCAGGGCGATTTCCTGTTCCAGCCGCTCCGGATCCAGGCTGATCTGCAGTTCGGCACAGCGTTCAGCAATTTTCTGCCGCTGGCTGGCCAGCATCTCCGGCAGCAGGGCGCGCAGGCTGGCGACCTGTTCCAGCACGGCATCCAGTTTGTCGCGAATGATCCGGGCCAGCTCTTCGCCCTCCCGGGTCCGTCCGGTTTTCAGCTGTGCCAGGGCCTGGCGGAACAGCTCCAGGGCCTGCTGGTTCAGCTGCTGCTGGTCGGCGGCCGCAGTAACCTGTACGCCGGGCCAGGCAAGGATTTCCAGCGGGTTCAGGGGTGCCGGCTCCGGAATCATGGCGGCCAGGCTCCGGGCGGCAGCAATCACCTCGGCCGCCAGGAGCTGGTTGATCTGCAGGCTGCGGGCTGCATCATTTTCGGCAAAGCGCAGGGTGCATTCCACCTTGCCCCGGGACAGGGCCTTGCGCAGGGCCTCGCGTACCGGAAACTCCAGTTCGCGGAAGATGTCCGGCAGGCGCAGGTGAGGCTCCAGGTAACGGTGATTGACCGAGCGGATTTCCCAGCTGAGGGTGCCGCCGGTCGCGGCCAGTTCAGTGCGGGCGAAGGCCGTCATGCTGTGCGTCATTGGAGCTCCCGGGCGGCGGTGGTCAAGGGGGCGGATTGTAGCGGAAAACCTTCCGGGCGGGCCGGTGACATAAATCCGCTCCGGGCTTTTATAATAGCGGGCCATTTCAAATATCCCATTCAGCCAGACAGGCAGGTTTTTCATGAAGCGTCCCAG
>DIDB01000199.1 GCA_002417905.1 Pseudomonadaceae bacterium UBA5811 | reverse complement strand
CGCTGGCTTGGCTGTGTGGCTGTGTCGTGGTGTCATGTGTGCGGGCGCCCATGGCCATTGCCTCCGGGCTGCGGATCAGCGCAGGAGAATAGACGATGAAGGGCAGGGATTCCGGCCGGAGCGCCGGCCGGGCATGGTTACACCGGCTGGCGTCACCCCGCTGGTTTTATGAGATCAGTGGCCGCTGGCTGCCCTGGCTGGGTGGTCTGGCAGCGCTGCTGCTGGGCACCGGGCTGGTCTGGGGGCTGGTTTTTGCGCCGGCCGATTATCAGCAGGGCAACAGCTTCCGCATCATTTACCTGCATGTGCCGGCGGCCCTGCTGGCCCAGTCGGTCTATCTGCTGCTGGCACTGGCCGGGATAGCCGGTCTGGTGTGGAAGATCCGGCTGGCTGATGTGCTGCTGCAGCAGGCTGCGCCGCCAGGGGCGTGGATGTGTTTTATTGCGCTGGTTACCGGGGCCATCTGGGGCAAACCGACCTGGGGCACCTGGTGGGTCTGGGATGCCCGGCTGACGTCCATGCTGATCCTGCTGTTTCTTTATCTGGGGCTGATTGCGCTTGGCCAGGCCATCAGCAGCCGCGAGAGCGCGGCCCGGGCCTGTGCGGTGCTGGCCATTGTCGGGGTCGTCAATCTGCCGGTGATCCGTTACTCCGTGGAATGGTGGAATACCCTGCATCAGGGGGCCACCTTCCGCCTGACGGAAAAACCGGCGATGCCGGCCAGCATGTGGCTGCCCCTGCTGGTGATGGTGCTGGGATTTTACTGTTTTTTTGTGGCCGTGCTGCTGTGGCGCATGCGGCTGGAGATCCTGCGCCGGGAGGCCCGGACCCGCTGGGCCGGTACCAGGCGACAGGCACTGCTGGAGGTTCGTCCATGAGCTTTGCATCCCTGGCCGATTTTCTGGCCATGGGCCGGCACGGCCTGTATGTCTGGTCGGCACTGGCCATTACCCTGGCGGTCCTTGGGCTGAATCTGCTGCTGCCCTGGCAGGCCTGGCGGCGTTACCGGCAGGATGAAGCCCGGCGCCAGCGCCGTGAGGAGCCCCGGCCATGAATCCGTTACGCAGACGGCGGCTGCTGGTGGTGCTGGCCATCCTCGCCGGAACGGCTGTGGCCGTGGCTCTGGCGCTGCTGGCGCTGCAGCAGAACATCAACCTGTTCTATACCCCTGGCCAGATTGCCCGGGGCGAGGCACCGGCCGGGCTGCGCATCCGGGCCGGCGGGTTGGTGGAACCCGGCTCGCTGCAGCGTGATCCGCAGTCGCTGATGGTTTCCTTCCGGCTGACCGATGGTGCCCGGACCGTGACGGTCCGTTATCAGGGCATCCTGCCGGACCTGTTCCGCGAGGGGCAGGGGATTGTGGCCCTGGGCCGGATTGAGGGGGGGAATACCCTGGTGGCGGATGAGGTCCTGGCCAAACATGATGAAAACTACATGCCGCCCGAGGTCAGCCAGGCCCTGCAGCAGTCCGGACTGTTGCGTCACTATGAGGCCGGGAAGCAGCCATGATTCCTGAGTTTGGACATCTGGCGCTGATTCTGGCCCTCGGGCTGGCTCTGGTGCAGGCCAGCCTGCCGTTGCTGGGCGCCTGGCGGGGTGAGCGGTTGTGGATGGCCCTGGCCCGGCCTGCTGCCTGGGGACAGGCGGCCTTTCTGCTGTTTGCCCTGGCCTGTCTGGGCTGGGCCTTTCTGGAGAATGACTTTTCAGTGGCCTATGTGGCCAGCAACTCCAATAGCGCATTGCCCTGGTATTACCGGCTCAGTGCGCTCTGGGGCGCCCATGAGGGCTCCCTGCTGTTGTGGGCGGTCCTGCTGGCTGGCTGGACCCTGGCGGTTTCCCTGGCTTCGCGCCCGTTGCCGGAGCAGGTGCTGGCCCAGGTGCTGGGGGTGCTGGGCCTGCTCAGCAGCGGTTTTCTGCTGTTTCTGCTGCTGACCTCCAATCCCTTTGTCCGGCTGCTGCCGCAGTTTCCGGCGGATGGCCGGGACCTTAACCCGCTGTTGCAGGATATTGGTCTGGTGCTGCATCCCCCCATGCTTTACATGGGCTATGTGGGCTTTGCCGTGCCCTTTGCCTTTGCCATTGCTGCCCTGCTGGGCGGGCAGCTGGATGCGGCCTGGGCCCGCTGGTCCAGGCCATGGACCCTGGTAGCCTGGGCTTTTCTCGGGCTGGGCATTGTGCTGGGCTCCTGGTGGGCTTATTACGAGCTGGGCTGGGGGGGCTGGTGGTTCTGGGATCCGGTGGAAAATGCTTCGCTGATGCCCTGGCTGGCTGGAACGGCGCTATTGCACGCGCAGCGGGCCACAGAAAAACGCGGCCTGTTCCGGGGCTGGACAGTGCTGCTGGCCATTGTGGCTTTTTCGCTCAGTCTGCTGGGGACGTTCCTGGTCCGCTCGGGCGTGCTGACATCGGTGCATGCTTTTGCCACGGATCCGGAGCGTGGCCTCTTTGTGCTGGGCTTCCTGCTGCTGGTGGCCGGAGGCTCCCTGGTCCTGTTTGCCTTGCGGGTGCCGCTGGTCAGCAGTCCGGGCTGCTTTGGCTTCTGGTCCCGGGAAACCGGGCTGCTGGTCAATAACCTGCTGCTGCTGGTCGCCACTGCCACTGTGCTGCTGGGCACGCTTTATCCGCTGTTGCTGGATGCGCTGGCCGGGCGCAAGCTGTCAGTCGGGCCGCCGTATTTCAACCGGATGTTCCTGCCGCTGATGGCTTTGCTGCTGCTGGTTCTGGGCATTGGCATCCTGCTGCGCTGGCAGGATACGCCCCGGCGCTGGCTGTGGCAGCAGCTGTGGCCGGTAGTGGCCGGCAGCCTGCTGTGTGCCGGACTGGTGGCGCTGTTTGGGGATGAGGCGGACTGGCCGGTCTGGCTGGTCTGTGGTCTGGCAGCCTGGGTGATTTTGGCTTCGCTCCGGGCCCTGTGGCAGACCGGGTTGCGTCAGCTGTCCCGGTCTGGCTGGGGCATGCATCTGGCGCATATGGGGCTGGCAGTCTGTGCGCTGGGGGTTGTTCTGAGTACGCAGTTTGGCCTGGAGCGAGACCTGCGTCTGGCGCCGGGAGATACTGTAGCGCTGGGGGGGTATACCTTTGAATTTGAAGGCAGTCAGGCCTATGCCGGACCCAACTTCAGGGCTGAGCGGGGCCGCATCCTGGTGCTGGACCGCCAGCAGAAGCTGGTGGCTCTGCTGCATCCGGAAAAGCGCCTGTACCAGGTGCAGCAGATGCCGATGACTGAGGCGGGCATTGATGCCGGACTGTTCCGGGATCTGTATGTGGCGCTGGGTGAGCCGCTGGAGCAGGGGGCCTGGGCCGTGCGGGTACAGGTCAAGCCGTTTGTCCGCTGGATCTGGCTGGGCGGGCTGCTGATGGCGGCTGGCGGGCTGCTGGCCGCCACCCGTCAGCGCCGTATGAAGCCAGATGGGCCGGAGCGGGCCCGGGAGGTTTGGCCATGAGCCGTCGTCTGTTACTGCTGGTTCCGCTGCTGCTGTTTATGGGGCTGGCTGTGCTGCTGTATCGCGGGCTTTACCTTGATCCGAAAGCCCTGCCTTCTGCGCTGGTCGGCCAGCCGCTACCGGCGTTTTCCCTGCCGGCGGTGAATGATCCGGGCCGGCAGCTGACTGCGGAGACGTTTCGCGGCGGGCCTGCGCTGGTCAATGTCTGGGCTACCTGGTGCACGGCCTGCCGGGCTGAACATCCGGTGCTGAACTGGCTGGCCGGGCAGGGTGTGCGGATTCTTGGGGTCAACTACAAGGATGATCCCCGGGCTGCCCGGCAATGGCTGCAGGATTTCCAGGATCCTTACCAGCTGGATGTCAGCGATGGCCAGGGAACCCTCGGGCTGGATCTCGGGGTTTATGGCGCTCCGGAAACGTTCTTTGTGGACCGGCAGGGTGTGATCCGCTACCGCCATGCCGGGCCGATCACTGAGGCGCTATGGCGGGAGCAGCTGGCGTCGCGCTATGAGGAGCTGTTGCGCCGATGAGCCGGTTCTGTCTGTCATGGCTGCTGGCTGTGCCGTTATGGGGGCTGGCGGCGATTGATCCTTATACCTTTTCCAGTGCTGCCGACCAAGCCCGTTACCGGGCACTGGTTGACGAGTTGCGCTGTCCGATGTGCCAGAACCAGAACATTGCTGATTCGGATGCGCCCATTGCCCGGGATCTGCGCCAGCAGGTGTACCAGATGCTGGCGCAGGGCCAGAGTGACGGACAGATTATTGATTATCTGGTAGCCCGTTACGGGGACTTTGTCCGCTATGACCCACCGCTGAAGCCAGCCACCTGGTTGCTGTGGCTGGGGCCGCCCGTTCTGCTGCTGCTGGGGGGGCTTGGGCTGTGGCGGCTGCTGCGCCGGGCTGGAGGGCCGCCGTCATGACTGGATTCTGGATGGTTGCCAGCCTGCTGGCTGTGGCGGCTGCCGCCTTTGTGCTGATTCCGGTCTGGGCCGGCTGTCTCCAATTGCCGGAAGGCCAGACGTCGCATATCCGCTGGCAGCTGCCGGTATTGCTGGCCCTGTTGCTGCCCGTGGCTGCACTGGGGCTGTACCGTCACTGGGGCAGCAGTGAGGCGCTGGCCCTTTCCCTGGAGATGTCCCGGCCGGCTGCCTCGGAGGCCGAGCTGCTGGCCCGGCTGGAGCAGGCCGTGCAGCTGCAGCCGGAAATCGCAGAGGGCTGGTATCTGCTTGGCCGGATGTATATGGCCAGCAACCAGCCCGCAGCGGCGGCCCGGGCCTTTGCCGGCGCTGTGCAGCGGGGTGGGCGCACCCCCGAGCTGCTGGGGCACTGGGCCCAGGCCCGCTATTTTGCAGAAAGCCAGCAGTGGTCTGCCGGGTTGCAGGCGCTGGCCGATGAAGCACTCCAGGCCAACCCGGCGGAGCCCACTACGTTGGGGTTGCTGGGGATCGTGGCTTTCCAGGCGCAAAACTATCTGGCGGCTGCGGATTACTGGCAGCGGCTGGCGGATACGCTGCCGCCGCAGGATCCGTCACGGCGGGCTATCCTTGAGGGTGTCAGCCGGGCCCGTGCCCGGCTGGCGCCTGAAACAGCGGCATCACCGCTCCGGTTGCAGGTGCAGCTCAGCCTGGCGCCAGCGCTGCGGGCGCAGGTGAGGGATGATGATGCGGTATTTCTGGTTGCCCAGCCGGTGGCGGGGCCGCTGGTGCCTCTGGCGGTTCGCCGGTTGCGGGTGGCTGATCTGCCGCTGACGCTGGAGCTGTCGGATGCGGATGCCATGCTGGCAGGTCATCGGCTGTCAGCCGTGGATGAAATCCGGGTGCTGGCCCGGGTTTCCCGGGAGGGTAATGCCCGGCAGGGAGAATGGCGGGCCGACAGTGGCCGGCTGAAACTGTCCGGGGCCGCACCGGTCAGACTGGTGATTGACAGGCCGGACATCCGCTAGCCCGTCCAGGGTCTGCAGGCGGCAGGCAGCGAGGAGACTTGTGTTGAAAATTCTGGTGTTGCATGGCATCAATCTCAATATGCTGGGCCAGCGTGATCCGGCCCAGTACGGTACGCTGACCCTAGCGGACATCAATGCCCGGCTGGAGGTTCTGGCCGGAGCGCTGGGGGTTGAGCTGGCGTGTTTCCAGAGCAACTGTGAGGGTGCGTTCTGTGAGCGGATTCATCTGGCCTTAAGTGAGGGCGTAGATGCTGTTGTGGTCAATGCCGGGGCCTGGACCCATTACAGTTATGGTGTTCGTGATGCTCTGGCTATCCTGACTGTTCCGGTCATTGAGGTGCATATGTCAAATATTCATGCCCGTGAGCCGTTCCGGCATCACTCGGTATTCAGTGAGATCGTGAAAGGACAGATCTGTGGCTTCGGGGTCGACAGCTATTTGCTGGGCCTGCGGGCGGCCGTAACGGCAGCAGCGGTCTGAAGCAGGGGGGACAGATCATCATGAGCTTCTGTCTGCGGGAAAAGCCGGGCTGTTCTGCCACCGGCGTGCTGGTTCCGGTGCTGGTCATGCTGCTGGCGCTTTCCGGATGTGTGGCACAGTATCCTTCCCATTCCGGGGCTGCGGGCCGTTCCGGACAGCGGGAGGCTTCCGGGACGTTAACGACGGCTCCTGTCCAGGTGCCGGCCAGGCCGGCCCAGCCCATTACGCCACCGCCCTCGACCACCATCCGCTCTGCTGTGGGGACAGGCCAGGGACAGGCCACTCATCCGCGTTATGCGCCGCCGCCAGGCGTGGATGCCCACTGGAGTGACAGCCTGGGGGTTTATGTGGTCAATGGCCAGCCCCTGTATTACCGGCAGCGGGTATTTTACCGCTATGTCAATGGCTGGCAGAGTTCGGCCTCTCCGGATGGCCCCTGGGAGCATATTTCCCCGGGGCGGGTGCCTTCCGGGTTACGTCATCTGTAAATCCTAAAGTCGGCGTGGGGCCGGCCGATACGCTGGCATGGCGCGTATCCAGTGCGACGCCTTGACCATGGTTCCGGAGTAACCCCATGAATGCTTCAGTCAAACCGGTTGCCGATATCTGTACGGCACTGCGAGAGGCCATGGCCCGTCAGGACTGGCCGGCCATCAGCCAGCTGGACTTGCAGTGCCGGCAGCTGATGGCTGATATCCTGCAGGATCCGCCGGCCGACCGGGTGCAGCTATGCCATTATCTGAATGAGCTGCTGATGCTTTACCGGTTGCTGGTTACGGCCTGCCGTGAGGAACAGCGCCGGGTGGCTGGAGAGCTGACACAGATCCGCCAGTCCCGGGATAGTGCCAGAATGTATCGTTCATGCGGATGAGACGTGGCTCTCATTGTTGCGCCGTCATAAAATTGACCCTGTCTCCATTTTGGTTTTAACTGCTGTGCGCTGGCTTTATTTCTGCACTGGAATGCAAAAGCGATGTGGCGCGAAAGCAAGATTCTGCTGATTGATGATGACCCGGGTCATCGTCACGACCTGTCCGTAATTCTCGGTTTCCTGGGGGAAAGCCATGTGGTTTGTGGCAGTCAGGACTGGCTGCAGGGTACGGCGGGTTGCACCGGAGAGAGCTTTCTCTGTGCGCTGGTGGGCCGGCCTGGTTCCGGTTCGGTGGTTGATCTGGCCCGGCAGCTGGGCAGCCAGCTGGATGAGCATCTGCCGCTGGTGATGCTGGGCAGCCAGTCCGGCGTGGACTGGCCTGAGGATCTGCGTTACCGGGTGCTGGCCAGTCTGGACTCTTTTCCGGGGTACGGCCAGCTGCTGGATGTGCTGCACCGGGCCCAGATTTACCGGGAAATGTATGCCGAGGCCAGCGGGCGTGGTGTTCGCCGCGAGCTGGATCTGTTCCGCAGTCTGGTGGGTACCAGCCGTGCCATTCATCAGGTGCGCCAGATGATGCAGCAGGTGGCCGATACCGAGGCCAGCGTGCTGATTCTGGGTGAATCGGGCACGGGCAAGGAAGTGGTCGCCCGCAACCTGCATTATCATTCCCGTCGCCGTGAGGCGCCCTTTGTTCCGGTCAATTGTGGAGCCATTCCGGCCGAGTTGCTGGAAAGCGAGCTGTTTGGCCACGAAAAGGGTGCTTTCACCGGGGCCATTTCTTCCCGGGTTGGCCGTTTCGAACTGGCCAATGGCGGGACCCTGTTTCTGGATGAAATTGGTGACATGCCCCTGCCGATGCAGGTCAAGCTGCTGCGGGTTCTGCAGGAGCGTACCTACGAGCGGGTCGGCAGCAACCGTACCCAGACAGTTGATGTACGGATCATTGCGGCAACCCATAAAAACCTGGAGAAAATGATTGAAGAGGGCAGTTTCCGGGAGGACCTGTATTACCGCCTGAATGTGTTCCCGATCGAAATGCCGGCGCTGCGCGAGCGGGTTGATGATATTCCGCTGTTGCTGAATGATCTGGTTTCCCGTCTGGAGCATGAAAAACGCGGGTCCATCCGTTTTAACCCGGCTGCCATCATGTCGCTCTGCCAGCATGGCTGGCCAGGGAATGTCCGGGAGCTGGCCAATCTGGTCGAGCGGATGGCCATCCTGCATCCGTTCGGGGTCATTGGTGTGGCCGAGCTGCCAGCCAAGTTCCGGCATATTCCGGATGATGAGGCGCAGTTTGCGGCAGGCCTGAGTGAGCAGCTGCAGGAGCGCGCAGCCATTGCAGAGCCTCTGGAGGTGGATGCTTCGGTTGCAGCGCAACTGCCGGAAGAGGGACTAGACCTGAAAGAGTACCTTGGAAGCCTGGAGCAGAGCCTGATCCAGCAGGCCCTGGATGAGGCCAGTGGCGTTGTGGCCCGGGCGGCCGAGCGACTGCGGATCCGCCGGACCACGCTGGTGGAAAAGATGCGCAAATACGGCATCAGCCGGCGCGAGGGGCTGGAAGAGCTTTGAGCCGCCCGGCAGAATCCATTAGCCGGGGATTCCGGGAGGGGTTTTCAGCAGCACTCTTCCTCCAGCTGTTCCAGCAGCTGCAGGGCTGCCTGGTCATTCCAGGTTTCAAAGAGCTCGCGGACCTGGTTGATATTGGCATGAATCAGGAACAGGTCATCCGGTCTGGGGCCTGAGCCCCCCTCGCGTTTCTTGCAGAAGTATTCCCAGAACCGGTTGTTGCGCCCCGGAATGGCCAGATGCTGGTCAATCAGCTCCATGATGCGCCGGGCATTGCCGTCACAGTCAATGCCTTCGAAACTGACATAGCGGTCCCGGTTCTTGTTGCAGCCACACTCCAGAGTCATCGTGTTTTCCCCAGCTGAATGAGGAAAAAACTTTAGTCAGCCGGAGCCTGGGGTGTCTGTCATTCGGCCGACAGGCCTGCCATCATCGGACCAGGCCAAGAAACTCGGCGCGGGTACTGGCATTTTCCCTGAACTGGCCCAGCATGACCGAGGTCACCATGACCGAGTTCTGTTTTTCGACCCCGCGCATCATCATGCACATATGGCGGGCCTCAATGACTACGGCTACGCCTGCCGCACCAGTGACCTGCTCTATCGCCTCGGCAACCTGCCGGGTCAGATTCTCCTGGATCTGCAGCCGGCGGGCGTACATGTCCACGATCCGCGCCACCTTGGACAGTCCGAGAACCTTGCCGTTGGGCATATAGGCTACATGGGCCTTGCCGATGAAAGGCAGGATATGGTGCTCGCACAGCGAGTACAGCTCGATATCCCGGACCAGGACCATTTCACTGTTATCCGAACTGAACAGTGCGCCGTTGGTGACTTCCTCCAGGGTCTGGCCGTAGCCCCTGCACAGGTACTGCATGGCTTTTGCAGCCCGCTTCGGCGTGTCGATCAGCCCTTCGCGGGTGATGTCCTCGCCCAGCTGTTCGAGTATCGCAGCGTAGTGTTGTTCAAGCGTCATATCAGGAAACCTTGCAGACAGGTGGCCTCCGGGGCCTTGAGCGGGCAGGGTACGGGCGGCCTGGCCACCTGGCAAGCCCCGGGCGGTCAGGCCTATTCGTCACGGCCCTCCAGCAGGGTCCGGCGCAGCAGCACATAAACGGCTCCGGTTCCACCGTGGCGTGGCAGGCAGGATGTAAAGCCCAGTACCCGGGAGTGCTGGCGCAGCCAGGTATTGACGTGGCTTTTGATCAGCGGCTTGCGGCCATCCAGCCGGGCCGCCTTGCCGTGGGTCACCTGTACACAGCGGATTTCATGGCGGCAGGCTTCAGCCAGAAAGCTCCAGAGCTGGGCGCGGGCGCTCTCGACTTTCAGTCCATGCAGGTCGAGGCTGCCGTCGAAGATGATCTGGCCCGCCTTCAGGCGCCGCATCTGGCTGTCCTGTACGCCATCCCGGGCCCAGTACAGCGGGTCTTCAGCGCCTGCATCAATCACAAACAGGTCGGACAGGCCATCAATCACCCGCTCCGGGCTGGCTGGCTGGCTGGCATTGGCCCGCCGGGTGGCCAGTTGCCGGCGGTCTGTCCTGGGGCGGCCGGTTTCGGCCTGGTCATGACGGATGGGGGTAACGCCCTGCAGTTCTGCACGGAAGGCAGCCAGATCATCGTCATCAGGGATCCGGTTGCGCATGTCAGTCCCCCTGTGCCAGCAGGGTCCGGCAGTCCGGTACGCAGACGGCAAAATTGTCTGCCAGGGCGGTCATTTCCACCTGATGGACCTGGAGGGCACTGATAACCTGATCCGTACCCGCAGGCAGATCACGGGTAGCACAGGCCCGGTCCACCAGGGTACAGCGGTAGCCATGATCCTTGGCTGCCCGGACAGTGGTACTGACACTGGAATGGGTCATGAAGCCACAGACAATCAGGTCTACCCGGCCAAGCTGCTGCAGCTGCTCGTGCAGGTCGGTACCACTGAACGAATTGGGCAGTCGTTTGGCGATCACGGTTTCTCCCGGTAGCGGGGCGGCTTCGGGCATGATCTGGCCCCGCAGCGCCTGGGGATCGAACAGGCCACCGCTGATGCCCAGATGGTGGACATGAACTACCGGAGTTCCTGCCTGGCGGGCAGCGGCCAGCAGGGCTGTGATCTCCTGCAGGGCACCCTCCAGTCCGGGCAGGGCCAGCACGCCAGACCGGTACTCTTCCTGCGCATCAATCACCAGCAGGGTGGCACTGGCCAGCCGGGCCGGTGCGTAGTTGCGGCCGCTGAGCTGAAGCATGGTCTGGATCCTGGACATGGGGACTCCTTGATCGGTATCGGGGCTGGGAAGTGGCCTCAGTACATGCAGTGGTAAATACTGTGCAAGACTGGCCAGTTTCGGCAATGGTCACACAGAAGAAAATGCGTCTATTGGCTAAAATAAGCTTTTTCCGGAGCCTGCCCCTTGAGTGTATCAACCTCGCGCCTGCGGACCCTGCGTGATCATATCCGCTGGGCGGTAACCCGTTTCCACAGCGAACAGCTGTATTTTGGTCACGGCACGGACAACGCCTGGGACGAGGCCCGCCAGCTGGTGCTGGGGGCGCTGTTCCTGCCCTGGGATGTGGAGGACGCCTATCTGGACTGCCAGCTGGAAGATGCCGAGCGCAGCCATCTGCAGGGCCTGCTGCAGCGGCGTATCGAGGAGCGGGTGCCGGTGGCCTACCTGCTTGGCCAGGCCTGGTTCTGTGACCTGCTGTTCCGGGTCAATGAGCATGTGCTGGTACCCCGCTCACCAATTGCTGAGCTGATCCGCCGTCGTTTTGGTCCCTGGCTGGATGCCGATCCGGGGCGGATTCTCGACCTGTGTACTGGTTCGGGCTGCATCGGCATTGCCTGTGCCTATGAATTCCCTGAGGCAGAGGTGGTACTCAGCGATATTTCCTTCCCGGCGCTGGAAGTGGCCAGCCAGAATATCGAGCTGCACGAACTGGAGGGCCGGGTATACAGCGTACAGGGCGACCTGTTCGACGGTCTGCCCGGCCAGCGTTTTGATCTGGTTGTGGCCAACCCGCCCTATGTGGATGCCGAGGATTTTGCCGGAATGCCCGAGGAGTACCGCCATGAGCCGGCCATGGCGCTGGCCTGCGGGCATGACGGGCTGGATCTGATACGGCGGCTGCTGGCCGGGGCGGCTGATCATCTTTACGAGCGTGGGGTGCTGATTGTGGAAGTGGGCAACAGCCAGGCGCATGTCATGGCCCTGTATCCGGAGGTGGACTTTACCTGGCTGGAGTTCCGCAATGGCGGGCACGGTGTTTTCCTGCTGACGGCCCGCCAGTGCCGCGAGCACCAGGCACTTTTCCGCCAGCGGCTGCAGCCTGAGACTAGCTGACCGCCATCCATACCAGAAGAACGGCCTGAAACAGGGTAAACACAATCAGGCAGCCGATAGCAAAACGCAGGGCGTTTTCCTCATGGCGCAGGCTGTCCAGCTGCTGGCCCAGCTGGCGGACTTCTTTCTGCTGCCGGGTCCGGAGCTGGTCCGCCTGCTCCAGCAGGCCGGCGGCCTCCAGCAGCCCGAGCCGCTGGACCCGCTCCTGGTTCCAGTGCGGATTCAGGCTGCTGACTGGCCCGCTGTCCAGCCAGGCCAGCCCTTCCTCTTCATAGGTGATCTGAAAGCCCTGGCTTTGCAGGGCATTATCCCGGCGCAGCCGGTCGCTTTCTGAAGGAACAGCGCTGGCGGGCAGGGCCATACGCTCCAGCTGGTAATCAGGCCAGTGCTGGATGGCCCACTGGATACCCTGGGCCAGCAGGAAACGTCCCAGTCCGTGATTGGGTGGCTCGGTGACCAGCAGCGGCTCGGCCAGGCAGACCTGGTGGCTGCGATGGTCGACCCGGACCTCCAGCTGGTTGCGCCCGGCGGTCTGCTGCGGGGTCTGGGCATCCAGGGACAGCAGGCTGAATTCCGGCGTATGGCACTCGGCCTGACCCAGCCGGAGAAAGCGCAGCGGGCGCAGTCCGGTGTGGGCATCGGTGGGCAGGGCGGGCAGGCAGAGCAGGCTGAACTGTCCGGCTGTCAGTTCGGGCCAGTCGATGGCGGGCAGTGGTGGCGGCAGCTGCTCTGGCGGGCCGGTTGTGGCTGGTGCACTGGTTTCGCTCATGGCAGTCCCGGGGCTCTGGAGTAGAAACGGCCGGATCATGCGGCAGCCGGTCCGGGCTGGCCAGTGGGCCGGTTATTTTTGGGGCAGATTTTTGATGAAGTCCGCAATAATCTGTGGCAGCTCCCAGGCAATGGGCAGGTTGGGGTTGGCGTAGCTGGCCCGTTGCTGGGCCAGATCAGGTGGTACGATGCGCAGCACATGATTCATGCCTTCGATCAGCCGCAGCCGGGCTTCCGGCCGGGCCTGTTTTAGGGCCAGGGCATCCTGTTCGCTGACCTGGATGTCATTGCGGCCCTGGATGATCAGGGTGGGCACCTGCAATGCCGCAAAGGCCCTGGCCGGGTCCTGGTGAAACAGGCTGATCAGGTACGGCTGTACACTGGGACGGAACAGGTCCATCAGGGCCGGAGGCACATTGCTGTGGGGCCGGCCCGCATCCAGCTCCTGGATCAGCCACTGGCTGTACCCCTGCAGCAGTGGCGGCAGGGGACGCTGTTGCAGCTGTTCCAGCAGCAACTGGTCAATGGGGCGGCCACTGCCGGCAATGCTGATGACCGCTGCCGCACCGGCCTCACGGGCGGCCAGACTGGCAATCAGGGCACCCTCGCTGTGGCCAATCAGCACCAGTCTGGAAAAGCGGCCGCTGGCCAGCAGCTGGCGACTCCACTCCACGGCATCCAGGGTAAAGCGCCCGACACTGAAGCGACGTTCATCTGGCCCGGCCTCATAGCTGGCTTCTACGCCGCGCTTGTCATAACGCAGGGTGGCGATACCGCGCTGGCCCAGCGACTGGGCCAGCAGTTTCAGGCTGTTGTTGCGGGCCCAGCTGTTGTTTCCGTCGCGGTTGGTGGGTCCGGAGCCGGCAATCAGCAGGGCCACTGGTGGCGGTGTGGCCGTGGGCGGATAGAGCAGGGTGCCGTACAGGGTGCCGCTGTCGGTATCGAGGCGCAGGGTCTGCTGGCGCAGGGTGCTGGCCGCCATGGCCGGGCCGGGCAGGGCAAGCAGCAGGATAGCCAGCAGGGCGGTGATCAGGCGCATGGCGGTGGTTCCGTGGGGCCGGACAGGCAGTGGCCAGTATGGCCCGGGACAGTCTTTCCCTGAAAGCCCCGCTATAATGCGGCCCCTTTCCTGAGGCGGATTTCGGAGCACGTGCATGTCCGGTAACACTTTCGGCAGGCTGTTTACGGTGACCACGGCCGGTGAAAGCCATGGTCCGGGTCTGGTGGCCATCGTGGACGGCTGTCCGCCGGGGCTGGCACTGGATGCGGCTGATCTGCAGCAGGATCTGGACCGGCGCCGGCCCGGTACCAGCCGGCATACCACCCAGCGTCAGGAAGCGGACCAGGTGGAAATCCTGTCCGGGGTGTTTGAGGGGCTGACAACAGGCTGCCCGATTGCCCTGCTGATCCGCAATACTGACCAGAAATCCAAAGATTATTCGGCCATCAAGGACCTGTTCCGGCCGGCGCATGCCGATTACAGCTATCACCACAAATATGGTCTCCGGGATTATCGGGGGGGCGGGCGCAGTTCGGCCCGGGAAACGGCCATGCGGGTGGCAGCCGGGGCGATTGCCCGCAAATATCTGGCTGCCCGGGGTATCCAGGTCCGTGGCTATATGAGCCAGCTGGGGCCGATTGACATTGACTTCAAATCCTGGGAAAGCGTGGCGCAGAACCCGTTCTTCTGTCCGGACCCGGACAGGGTGCCGGAGCTGGAGGCCTATATGGACCAGCTGCGCCGGGATGAAGATTCGGTGGGAGCCCGGATCACCGTCGTGGCAGAAGGGGTGCCGCCGGGGCTGGGCGAGCCGGTGTTTGACCGGCTGGACGCCGAACTGGCCCATGCCCTGATGAGCATCAATGCGGTCAAGGGCGTGGAAATTGGTGACGGTTTTGCCTGTGTTCGCCAGCGGGGCACGGAGCATCGTGACGAGCTGACGCCCCGGGGCTTTCTGGCCAATCACGCCGGTGGCATCCTCGGGGGCATTTCCTCGGGGCAGCCGGTGGTTGCCCATCTGGCCCTCAAGCCCACCTCCAGCATCACCACGCCGGGCCGTTCGATAGACCGTGATGGCCAGCCGGTCGAGGTGGTCACCCGGGGCCGGCACGATCCCTGTGTGGGCATCCGGGCTACGCCGATTGCCGAGGCGATGATGGCCATTACCCTGATGGATCATCTGCTGCGCCACCGGGCCCAGAATGCCGAGGTCCGGGTAAGCACTCCGGTCCTGCCCCAGCTCTGAGATCTGGGCCGGGGCGGCAGGCTCCGGCCGGGAGGGCTCATGTCTTCACTGCCTTACTGGCGGCTGTCCGGCTTCTACTTTTTTTATTTCGCCCTGCTGGGGGCAACGGCGCCGTTTTTTGCACTGTATTTTGCCCGGCTGGGCTTTTCGCCCGAGCAGACCGGGGTGCTGGTGGCCATTCCGATGCTGATGCGCTGCCT
>DIDB01000122.1 GCA_002417905.1 Pseudomonadaceae bacterium UBA5811 | reverse complement strand
AGCGAGTACAGGGTGCGTACGGATTCACTGTCCGCGCTTTTGGTATGCAATGGGTTGGCGTCAAAGGGAATGCGGATGGCGCTGACCAGTCCGGCCATGCCCAGGATGACAAAGCCGGCCAGCACGGGCCGGTAATGGCGGGCCAGCCAGGCATCCATGGTCTTGCCACCTGGCAGGGCCACTTCTGTTTCAGCCGGTGCACTCCGGGCCATCAGCCGCAGCAGGGCAGGCAGGAGGGTCAGGGTACAGCCTAGTGCCAGCAGCATGCCAACCCCGGCAATGATGCCCAGCTCGGCCATGCCGGAGAAATGGGTCGGAGCAAATGCCAGAAAGCCGCAGGCAGTGGTGATGGCCGCCAGCCCGATCTGGCCACAGACCCGGAAGCCGGTACGGTGCAGGTTTTCTGCTACGCTGCTGTCTGTGCGCTGCAGGGCCCGCAGCCGTACGCTGAACTGGATGCCAAAATCCACCGCCAGCCCGACAAAGAGCACGGCAAAGGCCACTGAAACCAGGTTCAGGCTGCCCACCGCAAAGGCCGCAAAGCCCAGGGTGTAGATCAGGCCTGTCACCAGGGTCAGCACCACCGGCACGATCAGCCGCCAGGTGCGCAGGGCCAGTACCAGCCAGAACACCACCAGCAGGGCACCCCCCGCAGCAATCGGAGCAGCCCGGTCGGTCAGGGAGGCAAATTCCTCATCCGACAGTGGCACCGAGCCGGTGTAGTCGACCCTGGCCCGGCCGGCCTGCACGGCTGGCAGGCCGGCGGCCACCCTGAGCATTTCCTCACGGGCCTGCAGGCCGGGCTCCAGCTCGTTGTAGTCCAGCACGGGCTGGATCAGTACCAGCTCCACTGACTCGCGCTGCTGGTTGACCAGTTCCGGGGTCAGCAGGGTCTGCCAGGACAGCGGTACCTGCTGGCCGCTGCGGGCCTGCTTCAGGGTTCCGACAATGGAGTCCAGCGCGTCGTTGTAGCCGGAGACGATATCCAGCATGCCGTAGCGTACGCCTTCCACCATCATTTCCAGCCCTTTCATGAAGCCCCGGGCCGTGGGGTCATCCACCAGGGGTTCCAGCAGCTGTCCGGCCTGGATCATGCTGTCCAGAACGTCATAAAGCTCTTTTTCCGGCAGCAGCAGCAGGCCTTCCCGGTCAAAGAAATCACTGATACCGGGTGTGAACACCGACTGTATCCGGGGCTGGCCGTGAAGGCCTGAGGCCAGCTGGATGGCGGTATCCCGGGCTTCTTCCGGAGTGGGGGCCCGGATTACGGCGATCAGGGTATCGCTGAACTGCGGAAACTGCCTGGCGAATGCCAGGCTCTGCTGGCGCCAGGGCAGGTCGGCGGAGAACAGGTGGTCGGAGTTGGTATCAATGCCCAGATGTTCCGAGGTGCCGCGCAGACAGAACAGGGCCAGCAGCAGGGCCGGGAGCAGAACCATAAACGGGTGGCGTCCGCTCTGATCCACCAGCCATACCAGACAATGCCGCACCACTCTGATCATATTGCTCTCACTACTGGCCCTGACACCCAGCCTGAGCGGGCGCAGCCTGCAGCGCCTGGGGTCTGAAATGTAGCGGCGCAGTCTACCATCTGCGGGTCTGCGGACCTAATGCCCATGCGGCATCTGGCCTGGTTGCCGGAGGACTGCCTGCGGGCTGTCTGCCGGTAGCGGCTATCTGCGGAAATGGCCGGAATTGCCTGCAGGATGCCCGGGAAAGCCAGAGGAACAGCTCGTGCCGGATGGGGCAGTCTTGCTCACGGCGTAACAAATTATGTCGCCAGACTGTTTATTAAGCTTTCTTAAGTATGCTAAAAATTGTGAAACTCTGATGAAACTTTTGTTTTTTGCGTGTGGATAGCCTCCGGTCGCCCAAACTATGCAAATCTCCAAACCCATCAACGGACACAAGGTTTTTATTCCGGCTGTCCTGGATTTCTCCGTAACGGATTACTGCAACGCCAACTGCAATTTCTGTGGTTTTTCCCGGGACCGAATGCGTGGTCAGGTCCGCTGTTTTGCTGATGCGGAGCAGTTTGCCAGAGCCCTGCCGGTTCTCCAGGCCCGTGGTATCCGCTATCTGAATTTCCAGGGTGGAGAGCCCCTGCTGCACCCGCAGATCATCGGGATGGTCCGGGCAACCCGGGCGGCCGGGATGAAGCCTTCGCTGATCACCAATGGTTACAAGCTGCCAGAAAAGGCGGAAGCCTTGGCAGAGGCCGGATTGCAGAACCTCTATATTTCCATCGACAGTGCTGATCTGGATGCCCATGAGCAGAACCGTGGACTGCGGGGGGTACGTCACCGGATCGCCGAGGGCATTGCCACCCTGAAAACCTGGGGTATCCCGGTGGTGGCATCGGTTACCGTCTCCAAACTGGTGGATTTCCAGGCCCTGCCGGAAACCCTGGGGGCACTGGGATTTGATGGGGTCAATTTTTCCTATCCGCGCAAGGACGCCTTTGATTCCAGCTCGAAGGTGTACGCGGAGGATTCGGCGCTGGTGGACTACCAGCCCGAAGCGCTGGTTGACGCCCTGGAGGCCATTGCTACCCTGAAAAAGCGTTATCCGGTCCTGAACCCGGAGATTTCCATCCGGGATATCCAGCGGCATGTCCGGGGTGAACCCGAGAGCTTCAGCTGTGTCGGTGGCTACAAGTACTTTTATATGGACTGGAACCTGGAGGTCTGGCGCTGCGAGGCTTGGCACCAGCCGATGGGACCGGTTTCCGACTTGGGCCGGATGGAGGATATCCGCGATCCCTGTACAGCCTGCATCATGTCCTGCTACCGCGACTCCAGTACGCTCATGTATTCCGCTCTGGCCATGAAGGATGCCGGGCAGGCACTGCTGGCGGGGCATGCTGGCGAGGCAGCCCGGCTGCTGTTTGACCGCAGGGTCTGGCAGTCAGCCCGGGCCGGGCTTGCCGAATGGGCCCTGCTGACCCGGCTGGGCCGCTGCAAGCCGGATACGGTGGGCCGGGCCCCGGCCGCCGTGGGGCCCGGCAAACCTCCCGGGCCGCCTGAATGGCGGCCCGGCCGGTGCCGGCCCCCCGGCGGCCCCCCCCCA
>DIDB01000230.1 GCA_002417905.1 Pseudomonadaceae bacterium UBA5811 | reverse complement strand
CCTGTGCCCAAGCCATGTACAGCGGCCGGCTGGAACACGCCCTGGTACGCCCGGAGCGTGGCGCCGAACCGGTGCAGATACCCATGGAAGAAGCCATCCACAGTGTGGCCCGGCAACTGCGGCAGATCCTTGAACAGCAGGGACCGGATGCCATCGCTTTTTATGTCTCCGGCCAGATGTCGCTGGAAGCCCAGTATCTGGCCAACAAGCTGGCCAAAGGTTTTATCCGGACCCGGCATATCGAGTCCAACTCGCGCCTGTGCATGGCCAGCGCCGGCAGCGGCTACAAGCTGTCGCTGGGCGCTGATGCCCCGCCCGGCGCCTACCAGGACTTCGAGCAGGCCGACCTGTTTCTGGTCATTGGTGCCAACATGGCTGACTGCCATCCCATCCTGTTCCTGCGGCTGCTGGACCGGATCAAGGCCGGGGCCAGGCTGATTGTGGTGGACCCGAGGCGCAATGCCAGTGCCGAAAAGGCTGACCTGTTCCTGCAGATCCATCCCGGCACCGATCTGGCCCTGCTCAATGGCCTGCTGCATTTGCTGTGGAAAAATGGCCACTGCGACATGGCGTTTATCCGGCAGTACACCGAGGACTGGGACAGCCTGCCCGATTTTCTGGAGGACTACACCCCGGAACGGGTAGCCCGCCAGACCGGGCTGGATGAAGCCGATATCCGTCAGGCCGCCCGCTGGATTAGCGAAGCCACAAACTGGGTCAGCTGCTGGACCATGGGCCTGAACCAGAGCATTCATGGCACCTGGAACACCAACGCCATCTGCAACCTGCACCTGGCCACCGGCAAGATCTGCCGGCCTGGCAGCGGGCCGTTCTCCCTGACCGGCCAGCCCAATGCCATGGGCGGCCGGGAAATGGGCTATATGGGCCCGGGCCTGCCGGGCCAGCGCAGCCTGCTTTCCGGGGCCGACCGGGCCTTTACCGAGGACATCTGGCAATTGCCCCGGGGCAGCCTGCGCCCGGAAACCGGCAACGGCACCCTGGCCCTGTTCGAGGAAATGCAGTCCGGGCAGATCAAGGCCTGCTGGATCATCTGCACCAATCCGGTGGCCAGTGTCGCCGACCGCCAGCAGGTTATTGCCGGCCTGCAGGCCACCGGGCTGGTCATCAGCCAGGACGCCTATCTGGAAACCGAAACCAACCGCCATGCTGACATCCTGTTGCCGGGCGCGCTCTGGGCCGAGGCTGATGGCGTGATGGTCAATGCCGAACGCAACCTGACCCTGGCCCGCCAGGCGGTCAACCCGCCCGGCGACGCTATGGCCGACTGGCAGATCATTGCCCGGGTCGCCTGTGCCATGGGCTTTGCCGAAGCATTCAGCTATGCATCAGCCAGTGAGGTGTTTGATGAAATCCGCCGGTTCTGGAACCCGCAGACCGGCTACGACCTGCGCGGCATCAGTCATGCCCGGCTGCAGCGGGAGCCGGTGCAATGGCCCTGTGCCTCGGAAGACAGTCCCGGCCGCAACCCGGTCCGCTATCTGAACAACGGCCTCAGCCAGCCGCTAAAACAGCGGGCCGATGGCCCGCCGCCGGAACTGCTGTTTGCCACGCCTGACGGCAAGGCCCGTTTTTTCGCCCGGCCCTGCCTGCCACCGGCCGAACAGCCCGATGCCCATTATCCTTTTATCCTGAATACCGGCCGTCTGCAGCACCAGTGGCACACCCTGACCAAGACCGGCAAGGTGCCGGCCCTGAACCGGCTGAATCCCGGGCCCTTTGCCGAAATCCATCCGGACGATGCCCGGCGGCTGGGCCTCACGGAGCAGATGCCTGTAGAGATCCGCTCCCGGCGCGGGCAGGCCGTGCTGCCGGCCCGGATCAGTGACCGGGTCTTGCCCGGCCAGTGCTTTGTGCCTTTTCACTGGAATGATGAATACGGCGAGCAGCTGGCCATCAATGCCGTGACCAGCCCGGCCATCGACCCCATTTCCCAGCAGCCGGAATACAAGGTCAGTGCCGTCAGCCTGCGGCCAGCCCCGGCAGCCACAACCGCCACCCCCCCCTCACAGACGGCCATTGCCAAGGAGTCCACCATGCCAGGTCTCGACAGCCTCGCCGCACTGATCGGTCAGGATCAGCCCCCGGCACTCTCGGACAGCGAACGCCTGTATCTGGGCGGCTTTCTCCAGGGCCTGCGGGCCGCTCCCCTGGCCCGCAGGCCACAGCTTCCGGAACAGTCTCCCCTGGGGCCGAACGTGCGGCTCTGGCTGGAAGGACTGCTGGCTGGTCTGGCCAGCCCGTTGCCAGCAGAGCCCGGCCG
This sequence comes from Pseudomonadaceae bacterium UBA5811, assembly GCA_002417905.1. Taxonomy (GTDB): domain Bacteria; phylum Pseudomonadota; class Gammaproteobacteria; order Pseudomonadales; family Pseudomonadaceae; genus Azomonas. The sequence goes on along the minus strand of DIDB01000230.1, from coordinate 1,785 downwards.
CAGCGGCGCCCTGCCCGCAGCCACGACAACAGACCGGCCGTTAACCTTGCTCTGGGCCTCCCAGACCGGCAATGCCGAATCGGTGGCAGAGCAGCTGGCCGGAACCCTCCAGGCGGCGGGCCTGCCAGTCAGGCTGGCCTGCATGGCCGATTTTCCGGCGGGCCAGCTGGCAGACCCTCAAACCCTGTTGCTGGTCAGCAGCACCTTTGGCGACGGCGAGGCCCCGGACAATGGACAGAATTTCTGGGACGCCCTCCAGGCGCCCGGCCTGTCACTGACCGGAACCCGTTACGCTGTGCTGGCCCTCGGCGACTCCAGCTACGACCAGTTCTGCCAGCACGGCAAAAACCTGGACCAGCAGCTGGCCAGTCTGGGCGCCACGGCCCTGCTGCCGCGCCAAGACTGCGATACCGACAACTATCAGGAGCTGGCTGGCCAGTGGCTGGAACGGTTGCTGCCCCTGCTGCAGGCAGAAACCACTGCACCCGGCTGCCCACCCGCGACCGCACCGGCTCCGCTTGTCGCGCCGGCCTCCCATACTCCGGGCAGCAGCCGGGAGACCCCCTATCCATCCCGGCTGCTGCATAACCAGCTGCTGACACCTCCGGGAGAGCCCCGGGAGACCCGGCAGATCGTGCTGGAAGCCAGGGCACTGCACTATCAGGCCGGTGATGCACTGGGTGTCTGGCCCCGCAACTGCCCGGAGCTGGTGGAGGAAATCCTCAGGCTGACCCGGCTGGATGGCGCCCAGTCCGTCACGCCGGATAATACGGAGAGCCTGTCCCTGCGCGAAGCCCTAGCCAGCCAGCGGGAAATTGCCCGGCCATCCCCGGAAATGCTGACCCTGATTGCCGAACGCAGCCAGAGCAGCGAGCTGCGCCAGTTGCTGGTGCACCGTGACCGGCTGAAAGACTGGCTATGGGGCCGCCAGCTGGCCGATATCCTCCAGCAGTTCCCCATCACCTGTGCCGCCAGCGAGCTGCTGGACAATCTGAAACGCCTGCAGCCCCGGCTGTACTCCATTTCCTCCAGCCCGCTGGCCCACCCGGGCGAAATCCACCTGACCATGGGCACCGTGCGTTATGGCCAGCGCAAGGGCGTGGCGTCCACCTTTCTGGCCGACCGGGCCGGGGCAGCGGAAATTCCCGTATTTATCCAGCCAGCCCGGCATTTCCGGCTGCCGGAGGATGGCCAGTGTCCGATCATCATGATCGGGCCCGGCACTGGCATCGCGCCTTTCCGCAGTTTCCTGCACGAGCGGCGCGCCTTGGGCCAGACCGGAAAAAACTGGCTGTTCTTTGGTGAACAGCATGCCAGAAGCGGCTTCTATTACCGGGAAGAGCTGGAGACCCTGCAGCGGGAGGGGCTGCTGACCCATCTCAGCCTGGCTTTTTCCCGGGACCAGGAGCGGAAGATCTACGTGCAGGACCGGATGCTTGAACAGGGTGCCGAACTGTGGCAATGGCTGGAAGACGGCGCCCATCTTTATGTATGTGGCGACGCCAGCCGCATGGCCCGGGATGTTGAGCAGACCCTGCAGGAAATTGCCTGCCTGCATGGCAACCTGGGCCCGGAACAGGCGGCAGAGCATATTCGCCTGCTGGCCAGCCAGAAGCGCTATGTACGGGACGTCTATTGACCGGTGGTGTCCGGCACGGCCTTGACAGGCCACCGGGGCACCGGCATGATACGCGACCTTAATTTAACCGGTTAACCCAAGTTTCCCGAGGAGTCAGAAGGTGGCCAACAGCCCTTCCGCCAAAAAACGCGCAATTCAGGCTGAGA
>DIDB01000144.1:3470-3845 GCA_002417905.1 Pseudomonadaceae bacterium UBA5811 | reverse complement strand
GTCGGGGCCGAGGCGCCGGGAAAAGCCGTGGCGGGTAGCGGGCGTTTTCGTGACGGGACCGCGGGTGATCGGGTCGGGAGCCGGTGATGAAACGCACTCTGCTGCTGGTCCTGCCGCTGATCGGGCGGGCAGGTGGGGCTGCTGATCCGGCACCGCTGGAACAGCTGCGCCGGACGGAGCAGGCCATTCATCAGGCCCGGGCGATTGGGGCGACCGGTGAAGTGGCCGAGCTGGGCATGGCAGAAAGCAAACAGGCCCAGGCCCGTGCGGCGCTGGCCGATGGCGAGAACCGTCAGGCCCGGCTGCTGGCCGAGCAGGCCGAGCTGGATGCCCGGCTGGCTGAAGCCCGGCTGCTGGCCGCCAAGCGCCAGCAGC
>DIDB01000144.1:0-3383 GCA_002417905.1 Pseudomonadaceae bacterium UBA5811 | reverse complement strand
GTTCAGGGGTCTGCACGGTGACATTCTGGCCGCCAAGCGCCAGCAGCAGCTGGAAACCCTGGAGCGGCGGATTGCCGCCCTGCGTCATGAGCTGGAGGTGGCGCCATGAAACGTCGGCTGGCTGTGGGGGCCAGCGTGCTGCTGGGACTGGCGGGCTGCTCCTGGCAGAGCCAGCAGCAACAGGCCCTGCAACAGGCCAGCGAGGCGTGGCAGGCCATCCACCGTGATACCTATGTCCTGCGCAGTGCTCCCCGTGAAGTGATGCGGGCGGGGGAGACCCTGGAGCGGGCCCGGCAGTTTGCCGGGTACTGGGGCGGTGCGGAGGATGCCATTCACTTTGCTTACCTCAGCCAGCGCTACAGCGAGATTGCCCGGCTGCTGACGGACGCCAGCCGTGACCAGGAGCGGGCCGCCCGGCTGGAGCGTACCCTGGATCACCTGCAGTTTGCCTTGCGTGAGCAGGGCCGCGAACTGCCGGATGATTCCATGCTGGATGAGCAGCTGCTGGGCCTGACGCCAGAGGAAGCTGCTCCGGGGCTGCTGGTTGTGCTGGATGATCCGCTGTTTGCCAGGGGCGGTACCCGGCCCGGGCCGGCGGTCAGTCGGGCGCTGGTGCAGCTGGCCGGCTTCCTGCGCCTGAATCCGCAGTGGCGGCTCCGGGTGACTGGCTATCCTGGTGGCCGGGATAGCGAAGGCGATAATTTGACGCTATCCCGGCAGCGGGTTCAGGCTGTGGTGGATGTTCTGACGGATCTTGGCGTTGCGGCCCGCCGGATTGTCTCCGGTGACGCTGGCTACGGGGCGGAGGGCGCGATTTCCCGCCCGCGCCGGGTCGAGCTGGAACTTTCGGATGAACATGGCCAGTTTGACAGGCCATTGCCCCGGGAGACTCCGGGGCCATCATCACGGGCAGGGGAGCGCTAGCGTTCCCGCTCCCGGCGCTCCCGTTCCTCTTCGGCATCAAACCGGGCATTGCGCTCGGCAATCCGTTCTTTCTGCTCCCTGGTCAGCGGAATGCGTTTGGCGGTCCGGCGCAGCATCAGCAGGCCGCTGATCACTGAGCCGATGGTCAGGATCAAGATCAGCCAGATATACCATGGCATCTGTGTTCTCCCTGGAATGGTTTGGGTTGTCCGGGCTGTTTTAGCACAGGCAGCGCCGGATTTTTTTGCGACAATGCACAGCGCCTTTTTGTGAGAGAGCCCATGACCTGCCAGACGCCCCTGATTGTTGCCCTTGACTTTCCTTCCCAGCTGGCTGCCCTGGAGATGGCCGAGCAGCTTGACCCCGGGCTGTGCCGGCTCAAGGTGGGCAAGGAGCTGTTTACCCGCAGCGGTCCGGCCATTGTCGAGGCCCTGCAGCAGCGGGGCTTCGAGGTGTTCCTTGATCTCAAGTTTCACGATATTCCCAATACGGCGGCCATGGCGGTAAAGGCAGCGGCCGAGCTGGGGGTCTGGATGGTCAATGTCCACTGCTCCGGCGGGCTGAAAATGCTGGTGGCCTGCCGGGAGGCGCTGGAAACGCTGGACGGGCCGAAGCCGCTGCTGATAGGGGTTACGGTGCTGACCAGCATGGAGCGTGCAGACCTGGCAGAGACCGGGCTGGACATCGAGCCCGTGCAGCAGGTGCTGCGGCTGGCCGGGCTGGCCCATAAAGCCGGCTTGGACGGGCTGGTCTGCTCGGCCCGGGAGGCCGGTCCACTTCGCCAGCAATATCCGGGACTGTCCCTGGTGACGCCGGGTATCCGCCCGGCCGGCAGTGCCCTGGATGACCAGAAGCGGGTATTGACGCCAGTGCAGGCTCTCCAGGCCGGAGCGGATTATCTGGTGATGGGGCGTCCGGTGACCAGGGCGGCGCAGCCGGGGGCCGTACTGCAGGAGGTGGTGGCCAGTCTGGCCTGAACGCCGCGCCCCAGAAGACGCGGTTTATTCTGGTACTTTTCTTGCTCTGCTTCTCTGGCCCACTCCGGTGGGTGTCAAAAACCAGTGAGAGCCGAGCAAAGTAAAATGAGCCAGGACGTGCAGTTTAACCGCCTGATGATGGACATGCGCGCCATGCAGACGGAGGCTATGGTCCGCAACCAGCCAGCCCCGGCTGGGGCGGAGGATGCCCCGGCATTCTCCGAGCTGCTGGGGCAGGCCATCAGCAAGGTCAACGAGACGCAGCAGAATGCAGATCAGCTGGCGGCCGCCTTTGAAATGGGTCAGGGCAGTGTGGACCTTACGGAGGTGATGGTGGCTTCCCAGAAGGCCAGCGTTTCTTTTCAGGCGCTGACGCAGGTGCGCAACAAGCTGGTCCAGGCCTATCAGGACATCATGCAGATGTCGGTTTGACACAGACGGATTGAATCATGGCTGATGCGGTTTCCGCCCCCAATACCAAGGCACCGGCTGCTGGCGGAGAGGCTGGTGTGCCCGGAAAGTCGCCGTTTGGCTTGAGCTTTCTGGATCACTTGGCTGATATGCCGGTGCTGCGCCAGGTCGGGCTGATGGTGGGGCTGGCGGCCAGCATTGCCATCGGTTTCGGGGTGGTGCTCTGGTCGCAGGAACCGGATTACCGGCCGCTGCTGACCAGTCTGAGTGGTGCGGATACCAGCCAGGTGGTGGATGCCCTGACGGCAGCGGATATCAGCTATCGGGTCGATCCAAATTCCGGTGCCCTGCTGGTCAGGTCCGAGGACTTTGGCCGGGCCCGTCTCAAGCTGGCCGCGGCCGGGGTGGCGCCAGCCGACAAGAATATCGGCTTTGAGCTACTGGACCGGGATCAGGGGCTGGGCAGCAGCCAGTTTATCGAGACCGTCCGTTACCGCCGGGGACTGGAGGGTGAGCTGGCCCGGACCATTTCCAGCCTGAATAACGTCAAGGGTGCCCGGGTGCATCTGGCCATTCCGAAAAGCTCGGTGTTTGTCCGGGATGAGCGCAAACCCAGTGCCTCGGTGCTGGTGGAGCTGTATCCGGGGCGCAGCTTGGACCCCAGCCAGGTGATGGCCATTGTCAATCTGGTGGCCACCAGTGTGCCGGAGCTGGAGAAATCCCAGGTGACGGTGGTCGACCAGCAGGGCCGGCTGCTGTCTGACCAGCAGGAAATGTCAGCGCTGAGCATGGCCAGCAAGCAGTTTGACTACACCCGGCGGCTGGAAAACGTTTATACCCAGCGGGTACAGAACATCCTGGGGCCGGTGATCGGTGGGGAGCGTTTCAAGGCGGAAGTCTCGGCTGACGTGGATTTCAATGCGGTGGAGTCCACCTCGGAAACCTTTAACCCGGACCAGCCGGCCCTGCGCAGCGAGCAGGTCATCTCTGAGGAGAAGCAGAGCAGCCAGGGGGGACCATCCGGGGTTCCTGGCGCCCTGAGCAACCAGCCTCCACCCGCCGCCGGCGCGC
>DIDB01000142.1 GCA_002417905.1 Pseudomonadaceae bacterium UBA5811 | reverse complement strand
AGCAGGGTCAGTCCGGCATGGCCCAGCTGGCGGCCGCTCTTGCGGGATTCGTACAGGAACAGCAGCACGGCCAGGGCAATAAACAGCAGAACCAGAATATAGTGGTGTGCAGCAAATTCAGTCAGCTTGGCAAACATCGGCAGGTGCATCCGGGCGAAAAATAGCTGCCAGTATACACACCCGGTTCCGCAGCCTGCACCCTGCCGGGTCGTGACCTGAGTCCGCCCAGCCAGTAGACTGCCCGTCCATGCGAAGTCCTTACCAGGAGCCCCTCATGCCTGCCGTGCCCAAACCTTTGGTCCTGATCATTCTTGATGGCATCGGTCACCGGACAGACCCCCGCTACAATGCGGTACTGGCGGCCAGCACCCCGGTGCTGGACCGGCTGCTTGACCAGTGTCCGCACACCCTGATTTCGGGCAGCGGCATGGATGTGGGCCTGCCGGATGGCCAGATGGGCAATTCCGAGGTCGGACATATGAACCTTGGCGCCGGCCGGGTGATCTACCAGGACCTGACCCGGGTCAGCAAAGCCATTAACGATGGCGAGTTTTTCGAAAACCCGGTGCTGGCCGGAGCGGTGGACCAGGCCGTGGCAGCGGGCAACGCCGTGCATATTCTCGGCCTGCTTTCTGATGGTGGTGTACACAGCCATCAGGCGCACATCGCCGCCATGGTGGAGATGGCTGTCCGGCGCAAGGCAGACAGAATCTATCTGCACGCTTTCCTGGATGGCCGGGACACGCCGCCCCAGAGTGCGGAAGGTTTCCTGCAGCAGATGGAGGACACCTTCCGCACCCTGGGGCGGGGCCGGATTGCCAGCCTGATTGGCCGCTACTATGCCATGGACCGGGATAATCGCTGGGACCGTGTCCAGGCCGCCTATGAGCTGATTACCGAAGGCAGGGGCACTGCGGCCCGCACGGCCCTTGAGGGGCTGCAGGCGGCCTACGCGGCGGGCAAGACCGATGAGTTTGTTCCGGCGACCCGGATTGGTGAGCCGGTCCGGGTGGCGGAGGGGGATGCGGTGATCTTTATGAACTTCCGCGCCGACCGGGCCCGCCAGCTGACCCGGGCTTTTGTTGACGCGGAGTTTTCCGGCTTTGCGCGCCACAACTGGCCAAAAACGCGCTTTGTGATGCTGACCCAGTACGCGGCGGATATTCCGGCACCCTGTGCCTTTCCGCCGGCCGAACTGCACAACAGCCTTGGCGAATACCTGTCCAGCCATGGCAAAACCCAGTTGCGGCTGGCGGAAACCGAGAAATATGCCCATGTCACCTTTTTCTTCTCCGGTGGCCGGGAGGAGCCCTTCCCGGGCGAGGAACGCATCCTGATCCCTTCACCCAGGGTGGCTACCTACGACCTGCAGCCTGAAATGAGTGCCCCGGAAGTCACGGACCGGCTGGTGGAGGCCATCGGGCAGCAGCGTTATGACGTGATTATCGTCAACTACGCCAACGGCGACATGGTGGGTCATACCGGTGTATTTCCGGCTGCAGTCAGGGCGGTGGAATGCCTGGACAGCTGCCTGGGACGGGTTACGGCAGCCCTGGAAAAGGTCGGCGGCGAAGCCCTGATTACGGCGGATCATGGCAATGCCGAGCTGATGCAGGATGAAAAGACCGGCCAGCCTTATACCGCCCACACCACAGACCTGGTGCCGTTCATTTATGTGGGGCATCGCACGCTGGGCCTGCGTCCGGGCGGGGTACTGGCGGATGTGGCCCCGACCCTGTTGCAGCTGCTGGGCATGCCCCAGCCGGCAGAGATGACCGGCAAAAGCCTGATCAGCAGCGGCCCGGTTGCGGCCTGCGCCTGCAGCCAGAAACCCTGAGCCCCGGAGCCTGCTGATGTTCCGGACGCTTTTCCTGGTGCTGCTGGCTGGCAGCTTTTCCGGTCTGCTGCGGGCTGATGAAACCACGGCAACCCGCCAGCAGATCGAAGCGGCCCGCGAGGATATTGCTGGCCTGCAGCAGCTGCTGCAGCAGATCCGCCAGGAAAAAAACACCCTGCAGTCCCGGCTGCGGACCACGGAAAGCCAGATCGGTGATCTGGAAAAGCAGATTGACCAGCTGCAGCAGGGCATCCGCAACAATGAAAGCGAGCTCCGGCAGCTGAACCAGAAAAAGAACCGGCTGGAGGGCGCCCTTTCCAGCCAGCAGGCACTGGTGGCCGGAGAGGCCCGGGCGCTTTACCAGAATGGTCAGCGCGAGTATCTGAAACTGCTGCTTAACCAGCAGAATCCGGAAACCTTCAGCCGGACCCTGACTTATTACGATTACCTCGGCAAGGCCCGCTTTGCCCGGATTGCCGCCTTTACCGGTACTCTGCATGAGCTGGATGCTGTCCGCCAGCAGACTGGCCAGCGCCAGCAGCAGCTGCAGGCCCGGCAGAAAACGCTGGAGAACAGCCGGCAGGCCCTGGTCAGGGTCCGTCAGGAGCGCCAGCAGGCGCCGGCCAGTCTGGAGCACAGCGCGTCTGGCCAGAAAGCCCGGCTGCAGGCCCGTCAGAGCGAGCAGGCCCAGCGGGAACGGGGCCTGAAAACCATTGGGGAAACCCTGGGCCGCCAGGCCACGGGGGCGGAAAACGAGCCGGAGAAAGTCCGGGCAGAGCGCCGACGGCCGCAGACGGCGGACAG
>DIDB01000096.1 GCA_002417905.1 Pseudomonadaceae bacterium UBA5811 | reverse complement strand
GGCCTGTATGCCCGGCTGTATGGCACGCTGCAGCACTGAGCTCAGGGCGTTTGTGGTGTTCCTGCTGGCGCAGCCTGAACCTGAACGCTGAGGGTATAGGGTTCGCGCCGGCCTGCCATCTGGACATGAACCAGCGTATGGCCGGGCGCCCTGGCCGTGAGGACCAGCTGATGGTCAGTGCCTTTGGCCAGGACTGTCTCCTCGTGTTCAACCTTGATCTGCTGGACAGGCAGGGGCAGGTTCATGCGGTAAGGCAGGGCCGGGTCAAGGGTAATGCCGGGGTATGCCATGGCCGGGGAGGATTCAGCGACCCGGGGCTGGTTATTATCTGGCAGCTTTTCACGTTCAGGCTGGGCCTGCAGCTTTTCTTCAGGTGCTGATGGGACAGGCTGAGGCTGCTGCCCGGGCTGTTCGGCGGCGGGTAACGGCCGTTTTATCAGCGGGTGCCGGTCAGCCGTTCCGGTGGAGGGTGTGGCTGGAGGCTCTTTTTGTACCTGGACTTCAATGGTCCGGACGAAGTTTTCGCCCTGCAGGATCAGGCTGACAGGTGTCCGGCCGGGAGCAAGCCCCTGGAGGATCAGACGTTTTCCATCGGTTTCTGCCTTGACCGGCTGCTCGTCCATCACATTGATGGTCTGGATGTCCCGCTGAAAGTACAGGACGTACTGGCTCTGCGGCGTCAGGCTGATGCTGGCTACCGGTACGGCCGCCGGCACCGGCCCTGCTGCCAGCAGCAGCGCTGCCAGCAGTCCGGATATGCCAGGCCGCTTCAGGCCGTTTTCCCTGGGGATCGGCCATGACCGGATGCTCTGCATTCAGTGACTGATCCCGAGGTTATCCAGGGTTTCAAAGGTCAGGGCACCGATAGCCAGGCCATTTTCGGTCTGGTAATCGGTCAGGGCAGCGATAGTCCGCTCACCCAGCAGGCCATCCGGGCGACCGGGATTAAAACCTAGCCCGGCCAGCCGGACCTGCAGCTGATGGATCAGCTGTGGTGTGATATCCGAATTGCAGACTGCCTGGCGGGAGACCATCTGGGCGGTGCCTTCAAAACGGGTGATGCTCATCTCCCGGGTTACCGGCGGCTCAATGGTCTGCCGGGTCTGCTCGGGACGCACCACTTCCTGGACCGGGATGCTGGTTACGCTGGGATCTGTGGTGATTTCTACCGCCTGGGCAGGCCGCTCAACCACCCAGCGGGTGACTTCTTCATAAACCGCCGGCTCAAACTCGGCCCGGGTTGTTTCGGGCTGGACCAGTACCTGGACATTGACCGTTTCTTCCCTGCCGGGGGTTTCCCGGGCACAGAAGCCACGGGCTCCGGAGTCTTTGGCATAGCGGGTCCCCGCTGTCTGGCAGGGCTCCAGCACGGTTTTGGGGGCCTCGACCACCACCGGCTTCGGGCGGGTTTCATAGACTGCCGGAACCACCACAAAGCGGGTCATTTCTGGGCGCACCATAACCCGCTCGGTTACCTTCCGGTAGACCGGGGGCTCAATGCGGTATGTCCGGGTGCCTTCACGGGTAACAACCTGCTGGTAGCCCTGGCGGATTTCGGCCGGAGTAACTGAAATCCTGGCGCTGGAGTCCTTGAGGGTAATTTCCGTGGTGGTTTCGATTTTGCGGGGTCTGATCTGTGAATAGACCCAGCATTGCCCGGCCCTGATTTCCGGATTATCAGAGCTGGAGGAGCCGGCCGGCTGAAATCCGGACGCGTCAGCTTGTGCTGCGGGCCGGATGCTGGCCTGGGCTGCAGGCCGGGCAGCCGGCGAGCCGGCCATGTTCTGTTCCGGAGCAGGGCTGGAGCAGCCGGTTATTGCGGCTACAAGCAGTCCCAGTCCCAGTGGGGAGTAATGACGCACGTGAGGCTTGCCTGCATGGTTTGGGTAGAGAGCCCGGATGCCCGGGATGCCAGCGGTTTGCTGGAGCGGGAGAGTAGTACATTGCCTGCCTTTTGACCATGCGCAGGATCACAGTCCCGTGGGTGGTCTCAGATTTCATGGCTGTCTCTGGCCCATTGCTCCAGAGGCAGGGTCGCCTGTTCATCCAGAATCCGTGACAGCAACTGCTGCAGTTGCCGGAAGCCGCCCCGGAAGCCGGCCAGCCGTCTGGCATAGGGCAGACACTGCCAGCCCGCATGACCCTGCATGGCCAGCGGGAAGCGGAAGCTGTGCAGGCCGGGCAGGCCCAGTCGCAGATCGGTGACCACCAGCAGGCCATCCATCACGTCGTAGCGCAGCAGGCCACCGCTAAACCATTGCAGCCGGGCCTGTTGGGTTGACCCCTGCAGCGGGGCAGCCAGAGCGATATGCCGGGAAAAGTGCAGCAACCTGGGAGGCTGCCGGTCCAGCCAGCCGGTCAGGGCTTCATAGTCATGGTCATCCTTGACCAGCATGACCCGCCAGAGCAGGCTGTTAAAGGGTGTCGGGCTGCTGAACAGCTGGCCATCCCGGATACCCTGCTGTTTCAGCACCTGCTGTACCCGCTGTTCGGCCATCTGCTTGCCGGCCAGGGTGAAGCCCAGATAAAGGGTAGAGAGCAGCAGCCCGGTTTGCAGGGCCCGCAGGCCCCTGGTGTCTGTTCCGGACCTTGCGGCCAGCAGTACACCAGCCAATAACGGCAGGCTATATAGCGGGTCAATGACGAAAATGGATGACCAGGCGACGGGCCTCAGTGGCAGTGGCCAGAGCAGCTGGGTGCCATAGCTGGTGAAGGCATCCAGCAGCGGATGGCTGACCAGTACCAGCCACAGGCTGGCCAGCAGGCGCCAGCGCGGACAGTCCGGCAGGCCATGGGCATGCCGGATCAGCCAGGCCAGCAGGGCAGCCAGGCCGCTCAGCAACAGCACGGAATGGCTGAAGCTGCGGTGTCCGGTCATCCGGTCCACATCGTCGCCAAAGGGAAGCAGTACATCCAGATCCGGCAGGGTGGCCAGCAGGGCTCCGTAGAGCAGGGCCCTGCGACCCTGGTAACGCCCCAGCAGGCTGCCCTGCAGGCTGGCACCCAGCAGCATATGGGTGATGGAATCCATGCTCGCTTCAGTCCGGGCCGGTATTCAGTGGGTACAGGGCTCCGCCGGAGACGGGCCGCTGCAGGTCACGGCCGCGAGGAATTCGTCGCCCCAGCGGCGGATATCATTGTAGGTCACGATATCAAACAGTTCGCGCAGCCGGGCTCGGGCTTCCTGCGGGTCCATGTTCAGGGCCTGGTAACAGGCCTGGACCAGGTCTGTCCGGTCGTGGGGGTTGGTCAGGACGGCGCCTTTCAGTTCAGCGGCCGCTCCGGTAAATTCGGAAAGAACCAGAACGCCATGGCCATCCTCAAGCAGTCCCTGGGTTGCTACAAACTCCTTGGCGACCAGGTTGAGTCCATCCCGCAGCGGGGTGATCCACATGATGTCGGCCCTGGCATACCAGGCGACTACTTCTTCGAACGGCAGGCTGCGGAAAAAGAACTGGACCGGTGTCCAGCCTATCCGGGCAAAACGCCCATTGATCCGGCCCACGGCCTGTTCAATCTGCCCCTGCAGCTCGTCGTAGATGGTCATTTCCCGGGCTGCCGGAACGCAGATGCTGGCCAGGGTGACGTTGCCCTGCACCTCCGGATGGTTGTCCAGCAGCTGCTCGTAGGCCAGCAGTTTTTCCAGGACACCTTTGGTGTAGTCCAGCCGCTCGACGGCCAGGATCAGTCGTACCTTGCCCAGTTCGCTGTCCAGGTGATGGATCTGTTTCTGGACCTCCGGGCTGGCCAGGGCCGTGCGGACCCGGTCGATATCCAGTCCGACCGGATGGGCACCCAGCCGGACTGTGCGGGTTCCGGTGTCCAGGGCGGTGGTCATGGTTTCAAGGCCTACCGCGCAGGCATAAGTCACAAAGCGCGGGGCACAGTTCTGGCGCTCCAGGGTTTTCAGCGGAAATACCCCACGGGCGACATCGACGAAATTTTCCACCTGGCGGGGGATGTGAAAGCCGATGTAATCGCACTGCAGCAGGCTGCCCACGATCTGGCGCCGCCAGGGAATCACGTTGAAGATGTCTGCTGAAGGGAAATAGGTGTGGTGGAAGAACGCAATTTTCAGGTCCGGGCGCAGTTCACGCAGATAGGCCGGAACCATCCAGAGATTGTAATCATGCAGCCAGACCGTGGCACCCCGGGCCGCCTCCTGGGCGGTGTGGCTGGCAAAATCCCGGTTAACCTTCAGATAAACCTGCCAGTAGTCCTCGTTGAAAACGGCCCGCTCCCAGAAGGTATGCAGGGTAGGCCAGAAGGCTTCCTTGGAGAAGTGCCGGTAAAAAATGTCCACTTCATCCTTGGTGAGTGGCACCCGGGCGGCGGTCAGGCGCCGGTATTTTTCCGGGTCCACCGTGGTCCGGCTTTCGAAGCGCTCGCCTTCATTGCATTCGGCCCAGGCGACCCAGGAGCCTTTGCGCCCGTCAGCAAAAAAGCTCAGCAGGGTTGGCAGGATACCGTTGGGCGAGCGGGGCCGCCGCCGCTGCAGCTTGCCGTTGACGCGGTGTTCTTCATAGGGCAGCCGGTGGTAAACAATGACCAGCTCCGCCTGGCCGGGCCGGGTTTCACTGCGGGTTTCTGCGGCAAAGCCCTGGCCGCCCAGAAAGCCGAAATGGGCAAATGCCTCGATAATGCCGCCGCAGCCCGGGCTGTCGGTCAGAAATACCCGGCCATGGCCGGTAACCCGTTCCCGCAGGGCTTGTTCGGACTGGCCAACACAGACTGCCTTGAGGCCTAGGGTCAGCATGCTCAGATCATTCATGCTGCAGCCGGCGACCAGAACGTCTTCCGGATCAAGACCCAGGCTGCCGATCAGCCGCATCAGGCTGCTGCCCTTGTTGACGCCCTGGGGCAGGATGTCTAGGTAACGGTTGTCCGAATACAGCAGATCACAGCCCAGCTTTTTGACGGCAGCCTGTACCTCGGCAGAGCTGGCCTGTTCGGCGCTGCAGTAGTACGAGCAGCGCCGGGACTGGGAGACATCCTGGCGCTCCAGTCCGGGGAGACCGGCCAGCGCGGTGGCGACCTGGATTTCACCGGGCCAGAGCTGGTCGATTTCATGCTGGATGGGCTGGATGGGCTGCAGGGTTTCACCGTTATACAGGCTGGCCCCGACATCGGCAATGATGTAGTCCGGCTGGGGCAGGGTCGGGTCAGCCAGCAGTGGCATGACCGCCTCCAGGCTGCGGCCGGTCACATAGGCCAGCTGGATATCCGGGTGGGCGGTAATGGCCTGATAGAGGCTCAGGCGATCCTGGGGATCACCATCGAGAAAGGTTCCATCGAGATCCGTGGCAAGTAGCATGCGCGGTCTTCCTGTTCTTGTGGATGGATTGACGCGCCGACCTGCGTCGACGACTGGCGGGGCAGGCGTGTTGTCCTGCGGTCAGATTGCGGACTCCGGCGGGCCGCCGTCCGGGGGCTGCGTGGGGGGGGCATCCGGAATCAGTCCGAACGCGGCCGGGCTGGTACGCAGCATGGGCGTGAAGTGGGCCGGTTCGCCGCTTATCAGATCGACCACCCGGCGGGAGCGCTGCAGGGTAAAAAATACTAGGGTGCCGAACATGGCGGCAAAAAACAGGGGCAGACCCACGGGGCCCAGCAGGAACATGATCAGTCCGGCCAGTAACGGGCCGATGGCAGATCCCAGTCCGTTGGCCAGTAGCAGGCCACTGGAGCCGGACAGGATTTCATCCGGCTGCAGCTGGTCAATCAGCTGGGCGGCGGCTACCGAATACACCGAAAATGACAGGCCTCCCCAGAGAAACAGCAGGACCAGCTGCTGCGGTCCGGCGGGCTGAAAGTCAATGGCCAGGGCCAGGATGGCGGCCAGCAGCGACACCAGCACCAATATCAGCCGCCGGTCACAGGTATCAGACAGCAGGCCGATGGGCCATTGCAGCAGGGCTCCCCCCAGGATGGTGATGCTCATGACCTGGCTGACACCGGCTGCGTCATAGCCGCTCTGGCTGGCATAGACCGGAGCCAGCCCCCAGAAGCCGCCCAGCGCCAGCCCGGACAGGCCGGCGGCTATCAGGGGCAGGGGAGCAATGCGCAACAGGGCCCGGATATTGGCGGGTGGAGTTTCCGGCAGGGCCGGCTGGGCCTGGCGGGTCAGGGTAATGGGCATCAGGCCACTGCAAAGCAGGATGCCCGCCAGGGCAAACAGGGTAAACTGCAATGGGTCATCCAGCTGCAGCAACTGCTGGGCAACGGCCAGTGAGCCCAGATTGACCAGCATATAGATGGCAAAGGTCTGGCCGCGCTGTCGGGCAGCTACTTGGGCATTCAGCCAGCTCTCGACCACCATGTACAGGGTGACCAGTGCTGCGCCATAAATGATCCGCAGCAACAGCCAGACCAGCGGATTGACCAGCAGGACATGCAGCAGGGCAGCAATTGCCCCCAGTGCTGCACAGCAGGCGAAGGTCCGGATGTGGCCCACCCTGCGGATCAGGCGTGGCGCCAGGCTGGTGCCTCCAAGGTAGCCGAGAAAGTAGCCAGACATCAGCAGGCCGATCAGGCCCGTGGAGTAACCTTCGGCCACACCGCGCAGGGTCAGCAGGGTATTCAGGAGGCCATGGCCAAGCAGCAGCAGGGCCACCCCGCCCAGCAGGGAAGTTACAGGAGCAAGTGAAGTCCTCATACTTTTTACCCTGCGGGATTATGCTGATGATGGCAACCCCGGAATGCTGCCTGCCAGACAGCCTGCTGGTTTGGCAATCTGGTGTTTTTCTTTAAAATTCCGATTATCGCTGCACGGTTCTGGAAGTTTTCAGAAAATACAGGGATTCAGCTCAGCTAATCAGTCGGGTCATATTGGGGAAAACCAGCACGGTCAGGGTTGCGAGCAGAATCCAAGCCGCCTGGCGGATCTGTTTCCGGTTAATCATGGGGTCAGCCTTCTTTTTGGTTTTGTTGGTGCTGTGGGGTACCGGAGATCCCGGTGGTTTCATTGTGGCCGGGCGGTTTGTAGCAGGGGCCTGATGAGTATTTCTGTAACAGTACGCCGCTATCTTCAGTGATAGCGAAATTCGTGCCGGGCCATGGTCTGCCCGGCAGGCGTGGCGGGTGGTTCAGGCTGGATGGCTGCAGTCGATCAGGCCGTATTCATCCCGGCTGAGCTGCTGGGGCAGATAGTCCCGCAGGAAGTCAATCCAGGTCTTGATTTTGGCATCCAGGTACTGGCGGGAGGGATACAGGGCGTAAACATTCAGCGGGTAGAGTGTGAACTCCGGAAACACCCGGACCAGCGAACCGTCTTTCAGGCTTTCATAAGCGCTATACAGGGGCAGGGCACCAATTCCCATGCCCAGCTTCAGGGCCTCGGTCATGGCATCAACCGTATTAACCTGGAAATGGGTGTGGGAAATGCTGACTTCTTCCTGACGTCCAGCCGGTCCGTTCAGGACCCATTTGTCCAGACTCATGATGGAGTACACCAGCCGCAGGCAGCGATGCCGGTTAAGGTCTGCGGGTGTTTCCGGGAGGCCGTATCTGGCAATGTAGGCCGGGGAAGCGCAGAGCACGCTGTAAACCTGGCCCAGATGCTTGGAGATATACCCGGAGTCTGGCAGCTGGCGGGCCGCAATGACCGAAACATCAAAGCCTTCTTCGATCAGGTCGATGGTGCGGTTGGCCAGGGTCAGGTCAAAACTGACATCCGGGTATTTTTCACTATATTCAGAAATGGCCTTGATCAGGTAGCGGTGACCAATACCTGTCATGGCGTGCAGCTTCAGGTTGCCGGCCGGCAGGGCGTGGGCCTGGCTGGCTTCAGCTTCGGCTTCTTCAATGTATTCGAGAATCTGCTCGCAGCGGGCCAGGTAACGCTTGCCGGCTTCGGTCAGGGCGATCCGCCGGGTGGTGCGGTGCAACAGGCGCGTTCGCAGGTGGTCCTCCAGACTGGATACCGCGCGGGAGATATAGGAGGTTGTCAGGTCAAGGCGCAGCGCGGCAGCAGTAAAGCTGCCTGTTTCTGCCACACTGACAAAGGCACGCATGAGGAAAAGAGTATCCATCGTCTGTTTCTCTGGGCGGGACGGAATGGTGGGCCTGCCTAGGACCGGACCACCATGATAAGCCTGTCAAATGTAATTCAGGAACTTTGGTTACAAATTATGAATTATTTCTGTGCCGTACATTAAGTCGGCGATGTACATAATAATTGGCCTATTTCTGCACTTATTTTTGCGCTGGATCAAATTTTAGAATGGTTGTAATTGCATCATTCGCACTATTTGCCTTGCCCTTAACCTCAGGATTACGATTGTGACGGCGATTCGCAATCTACGGTCAGGCGTCTGCCTGTCCTCCCTGTTTGCTGTGGTCATGAACCTCTCAGGCTGTATTGATAGCCGGGGCATTACCCCTCAAGCCGATACTTTCAACGATGCCGGACTGGTTAGCGACGAGGCCATCCGCAAGGCTGCAGAAGAAGCCCGCTGGCCCGAGCTCCAGTGGTGGCGGGCCTATAAGGATCCCCAGCTGGACAGCTGGATCAGGCAGGCGCTGGAGCACAGTCCCGATCTGGCCCAGGCCAGGGCCAGGGTCCGGCTGGCTGAATCAATGGCGGGTGTGGCGGCATCCTATGAAGGTGCCCAGCTGGACTTTGATGCCGAGGTCCAGCGCAAACGCTGGCCAGATGACCGCTTTTACGGCAACCCGTCCATTTTTCCCAAGCGCCACAGCTGGAACAACAGTTTCAATCTGCGGCTGGTCTATGACCTGGATATCTGGGGCCAGCTGCGCAAGAACGAGCAGCGGGCGCTGGACATGGCCAAAGTGGTGGCGACCGAAGAGCGGGCGGCTGCCCTGGAGCTGGCCGGCAATATCGTTTATGCCTATATCCAGATGGCCCGCTACTATGCGGAACGGGATATCGTTGAGGACACCCTGCACCAGCGGGAGGAACTGCTGGAGCTGGCCCGGAAGCACCTGAAAATGGGGCTGGGCACCCAGCTGGAAGTGACTGAGGCTGAAGCCCCCATCCCCGATGTCAAGCGCCAGCTGGACATGGTGGAAGAAGGCATTGCCCTGGCCCGCAACCAGCTGGCTGCCCTGGCCGGCAAGGGGCCGGGCGCGGCAGCCGTCCTGAAGCGTCCGCTGCTGTCACTGCATGTCGAGCCGGCCCTGCCGTCCAGCCTGCCGCTGGAGCTGGTCGGTCACCGGCCGGATGTGGTGGCCAGCCGCTGGCAGGTCGCTGCAGAGGCCCGGGGTATTGAGGTTGCCAAAGCTGACTTTTACCCCAACATCAACCTGGCGGCTGCCCTTGGCAATATTTCGACCCAGGGCGGCGTGCTGAATTTTCTCGGTGGCCCCTGGATGAATGCCCTGAGCACGGCAATGAGCCTGCCGGTGTTTGACAGCGGGCAGCGCCGGGGCAACCTGAGTGCGGCCACGGCCCGTTATGATATGGCGGTGGAGCAGTACAACCAGACCCTGGTGATGGCTGTCAAGGAAATCTCGGATTTCCTGATCGAGCTGCACTCCCTGCATGAACAGGAGGAGTTTATTGCCGAAGCTCTGGAAACGGCCCACCGGCGCTGCGAGCTGGCCGAGGATGCCTATCGCCGGGGGCTGACCGATTACCGGCGGGTACTGGAAGCCCAGACCGAACTGTTCAAGCAGCAGCGGCTGCGCGAGCAGATCGTGGCAGCCCACCTGGCCACCCAGGCCAAACTCTGGGTGGCCCTGGGTGGCGGCATGCTGGATGATAAGGACAGCCGGCCGGCCGCCGAAGAGCTGAAGCCCAGGGACGTTCACCTGCGCAATATCTTCAGTCTGGATTGAGGGCGAGCTCCATGGTGGGTGTGGCGACTGTATCGTCCTCGGCGTTCCGGCGCGGGCTGATTGAGTGGGGACAGAGTGACGGGCGGCTCTGGGTCAGTATTTTCAAGGCCCTGCTCAGCGTGTTCATTGCCCTCTGGCTGGCTTACCGGCTGGAACTGCCCCAGCCGACGACGGTAGCGGTTACCGTCTTTATCGTGATCCAGCGCCAGAACGGTGACGTGCTGGCCAAAAGCTTCTGGCGGATCATCGGCACCATGGTGGGTCTGACCATGATGGTGACGCTGATTGCCCTGTTCAACCAGGAGCGGATCCTGTTTTTGCTGTCGCTGGCACTCTGGCTGGCGCTCTGTGTGGCCGGAGGTGCCCGTTTCCGGGACTTCCGCAGTTATGCCTGCGTGCTGGCCGGTTATACCGCAGTGATGATCGGCATGCCGGCTAGCCTGCACCCGGACGAAGCCTTTATGCAGGCCCTGTGGCGGGTGGTGGAGATTGTGGTGGCCATCCTGGTGACGGCCATGGTCAGCGGGATGATTCTGCCGCTGACCAGTAGCAGCAACCTGCATGCTACCCGCTATAACCGCTTCCGCGATTTTGTCGGCTTTACCTGGGAGGGGCTGCAGGGCCGGCTGACCGTAGAGCAGGTGGAGCAGCTCAATGCCCGGTTTGCCGCCCAGGCGGTCCAGCTGGAAAACCTGCGCAATGCCAGTGCTTTTGAGGATCCGCGAATCCGCATGCGGCGCGGACGCTTTGCCCGGCTGAACAATGAGTTTATGGTGCTGTCCACTCGCTTCCATGCCCTGCACCGGCTGCTGCAGCGCCTGCAGGATGATGAGGAGCACATCCTGTCGGCGGCCCTGCAGCCCTGTCTGGACGAAGTCATCCAGGTGCTGGAGCCGCTGCGGGAGCACCTGCTGGTGGATGCCGAGGCGGCCCAGTATGTACCCCGGCTGCAGACCAGCAAGCTGGCCCTGCGGGAGAAAATCCGCAGCACCCGCCAGCTGCTGTCGGAAAAGCACCTGACCGACGCCCAGAAGCTGGACTTCGACACGGCCACCGAGCTGCTGTTCCGCTTTCTGGATGACCTGCACAATTACCTGCAGACCCAGGCCTCGCTGATGATTACCCACCATGAGCGCGAACAGTGGCGTGACAGTTTTACCCCGCGCTCCAACGGGCTGGCGGCGATGATTTCCGGGATGCGCAGCGGCCTGCTGGTCCTGATTCTGGGCTATTTCTGGCTGGCCACCTCATGGGCTAGCGGCACCACGGCGGTGCTGACGGTAGGCCTGATTACGGGCCTGACCTCGGTCAGCAGCAATCCGGGAAAGATGGCCAGCCAGATGCTGCTGGGGGCCACCTGCAGCGGAGTACTCGGGTTTGGCCTGTACTTCTGGGTGTATCCCTATATCGACAGTTACCCGATGCTGTTTTGTGCCATGAGCCCGGTGCTGGCCTTTGGCGCCTTTCTGCTGGCCCGGCCCACCACCGCCGGAATCGGCGCCGGCTGGCTGGTCTGGTTCTGTATCCTGACGGTTCCGGCCAACCAGACCAGCTTTGCCCCGGATCACTACGTTAACGAATATCTGGCTTCCCTGACCGGCATTGCCTCGGCCGCGGTGATTTCCAGCCTGCTGCTGCCGCCCAACCGGCCCTGGCTGTGGCAGGCGCTGGAACGTGATCTGCGCACACGGCTGGTCTATGCGGTCAGTGGCAAGCTGAAGGGACTGGTCTCCGGTTTTGAGAGCAGTACCCGGGACCTGCTCAACCAGGCCTATGTCCAGGCTGCCGGCCATCCGGAGGTCCAGCACCAGCTGACCCGCTGGATGTTCGCCGTGCTGGAGATCGGCCATGCGGTGATCGAGCTGCGCAAGGAGCAGGCGGCCCTGACCGCAGAGCCCTGGTATGCCGAGGAGTCTGAATGGCGGGTCTGTGTCCGGGGCCTGGGCCGGGCGCTGATCCGCCTGTTCCTCCAGGTGGATGAGGCCAACCGGCAGCGGGCACTGGCCGCCGTCGAGCAGGCCATCGAGGCCGTGCGGGCCACTCCGGAGCCCCGGGCGCAGCACTTTGAAAGTTCACCCCTGCTGCGGGTGCTCAGCTATCTGCACTTTATCCGGACCTCGCTGCTGGATCCTTACTCGCCATTGGCCCTTAACGATGTTGCGCCGGAGAGAGTTAGCCTTGCCTCGTGAAATTGACCTGCTGGGCGTCTATATGCCCACGCTGACCCTGCTGTTCCTTGCGACCCTTGCGGTCGGCTGGGCCATCGACCGTTTTATCGCGTCACTGGACCTGTACACCCATGCCTGGCATCCCATCCTGTTACGGGTCAGTCTGTTCATCTGCTTTTATGGCGCCGTGGCGCTGTATGTCTATCAATAGGGGCTGACGATGTCCTGGAAGAAAGTATTCAGCGTTCTGTTTACCCTGCTGGTTTTTGGTGCGGCGGTGGTGGTGGTGCGCCTGATGTGGATTCACTACATGGACTCACCCTGGACACGGGATGGCCGGGTCCGGGCTGATATCATCAATATCGCCCCGGATGTCTCCGGACTGATCGTGGAAATTCTGGTCAGGGATAACCAGCGGGTGAAAAAGAGTGATCTGCTGATGCGGATTGATCCGGAGCATTACCGGCACGCGCTTGACGAGGCCGAGGCCGAAGTGGCCAGCCGCAAGGCCGAGCTGGTGATGCGCGAGGATGATGCAAAGCGGCGGCTGGACATGGATGCCCTGGTGGTGTCCCGCGAGTCCCGCGAAAATGCCCATCATATTGTGGATAGCGCCCGGGCGGCCTACCAGAACGCACTGTCCAGGGTGGAGGAAGCCCGGCTCAACCTGCACCGGACCGAGGTCCGGGCCTCGGTGGATGGTTACATTACCAACCTGCAGACCTTTGAGGGTGATTTCGCCCAGCGGGGCAAACCGGTGATGGCCCTGGTGGACAGCCATTCCTTTTATGTTTATGGCTACTTCGAGGAAACCCGCCTGCCCTGGATCCGTGAAGGTGACAAGGCCGACCTGCGGCTGATGAGCGGAGAGGAGCTGACCGGTACGGTGGACAGCATCGCCCGGGGCATCTACGACCGGAACAACCCGGAGAGCCAGGACCTGGTGGCCAACGTCAACCCGACCTTCAACTGGGTCCGGCTGGCCCAGCGGATTCCGGTCCGTATCCACCTGGATCCGCCGCCAGCACGGGTCCTGCTGTCTGCTGGCCAGACCTGCACCGTGACCATTCACACCACGGTGGACCCGGCTACGGTACCTTCGCCGGACCGGATCTAGTGGCTGGGGGACCGGCGGCGGAGCCAGAGGTGTGCTGACCCTGTCCCTCTCGGCCGTCCGGCATGGCCTGATCGAGTGGGGCCAGAGCGAAGGCCGTCTCTGGGCGTTTGTCTTCAAGGTGCTGCTCAGCGTCTTTATCGTGCTCTGGCTGGCCTACCGGCTGGAGCTGCCCCAGCCGACCACCACGACCCTGACCGTCTTTATCGTGATCCAGCGCCAGAACGGTGATGTGCTGGCCAAAAGCTTCTGGCGGATCATTGGCACCCTGATCGGACTGACCGTGATGGTGCTGCTGATCGCCCTGTTCAACCAGCAGCGGGTGCTGTTCCTGCTGGCCCTGGCGCTCTGGCTGGGGCTCTGCGTGGCTGGAGGTGCCCATTTCCGGGATTTCCGCCGCTATGCCTGCGTGCTGGCCGGTTATACCGCAGTGATGATTGGCATGCCGGCCACCCTGCACCCGGATGAGGCCTTCATGCGGGCGCTGTGGCGGGTGGTGGAGATTGTGGTGGCCATTCTGGTCAGCGGACTGGTCAGTGGCATCATTCTGCCACTGACCAGTGTCAGCAGCCTGCAGGCCACCCGCTATAACCGTTTTCGTGACTTTGCCGGCTTTACCCTGGAGGGGCTGCAGGGGCAACTGACTGCAGATCGGGTCGAGCAGCTCAATGCCCGGTTTGCCGCCCAGGCGGTCCAGCTGGAAAACCTGTGCAATGCCAGTGCCTTTGAAGACCCATGGACCCGGATGCGCCGGGGCCGGTTTGCCCGGCTGAATAACGAATTCATGGTGCTGTCCACCCGCTTTCATGCCCTGCACCGGCTGCTGGAGCGCCTGCAGGGCGACCGGGAGCAGCCGCCACTGATGGCCCTGTTGCAGCCTTGCCTGGACGAAGTGGTCAAGGTGCTGGCGCCGTTACAGGACCGGCTGCTGGTGGATGTTGAGGCGGCCCGTTATGTGCCCCGGCTGCAGACCAGCAAGCTGGCCCTGCGGGAAAAAATCCGCAGTACCCGCCAGCAGCTGGCGGAGGTGCCCCTGAGCGAGGTCCGGCGGCTGGACTTTGATACGGCTACCGAGCTGCTGTTCCGCTTTCTGGATGACCTGCACAATTACCTGCAGACCCAGGCCTCGCTGATGATCACCCACCATGAGCGCGAGCAGTGGCGCGACAGTTTTACCCCGCGCTCCAACGGGCTGGCCTCGCTGATTTCCGGGGTGCGCAGCGGCGTTCTGGTGCTGGTGATGGGGTTTTTCTGGCTGGCCTCGGGCTGGGACAGCGGCACCATGGCGGTACTGGCCGTCGGGGTCGTGGCCGGCATTACTTCGGCCACCAGCCGGCCTGGCCCGGCTGCCGCCCAGATGCTGCTGGGGGCCGCTGGCAGCGGGCTGGCCGGTTTTGCCCTGTACTTCTGGGTTTATCCCTATATCGACAGTTACCCGATGCTGTTCTGTGTGATTGCACCAGTGATTGCCCTGGGCACGTTCTGGATGGTGCATCCGGCCACTGCATGGATGGGGGCGGGCTGGCTGGTCTGGTTCTGCATCCTGGCACTGCCGGATAACCAGACGGCTTTTGCCCCGGACCATTACCTCAATGACTACCTGGCCTCACTGGCCGGCATTGCAGCGGCGGCCGTAGCGTCCAGCCTGCTGCTTCCCCCGGACCGGCCCTGGCTGTGGCAGGCCCTGGAGCGCGATCTGCGCCTGCGGCTAGTCTATGCCGTCAACGGCCGGCTGGATGGGCTGGTGGCCGGTTTTGAAAGCAGTACCCGGGACCTGCTCAACCAGGCCTATGCCCAGGCGGCCGGCCATCCGCAGGTCCAGCACCAGCTGACTGGCTGGATGTTTGCCGTGCTGGAAATCGGCCATGCAATCATCGAATTGCGTCTGGAACAGGCTGCCTTGCCACCTGAACCCTGGTATGCCGGGGATGCCCACTGGCGGCAGGCCATCCAGCGGCTGGGCCAGCAGCTGGTACAACTGTTCCTGCAGGTGGATGAGGCCCGGCGGCAGCAGGCGCTGGCGGCGCTGGAGCAGGCTATTGAGGCCGTGCGGGCCACGCCGGAGCCCCGGGCACAGCACTTTGAGAGCTCGCCCCTGCTGCGGGTGCTCAGTTACCTGCACTTTA
Source organism: Pseudomonadaceae bacterium UBA5811 (assembly GCA_002417905.1). GTDB lineage: Bacteria > Pseudomonadota > Gammaproteobacteria > Pseudomonadales > Pseudomonadaceae > Azomonas. The sequence continues at coordinate 3,079 of DIDB01000096.1, read as the reverse complement.
TCCGGACCTCGCTGCTGGATCCGCATTCTCCCCTGGCTGCACCCGCGCCGGCATAAGGAGCCAGATCAGTCGCGCAGAAAAACCAGCCGCTCTGCTGTGGAGTCGCGGGGACTGTAGTAATAGCCGGCATCGTCAAAGGTCTGCAGCTGTTCCGGCGTGTTCAGCCGGTGGCGGATGATATGGCGCACCATCCGTCCCCGGGCCTGTTTGGCGTACAGGCTGATAATCCGGTACTGGCCGTTTTTCCGGTCGCGGAATTCGGTATTAACGATACGGGCCCGGAGATGGCGGGGCTGGACGGCCTTCCAGTATTCGGCAGAGGCCAGATTGATCAGCACCGGGTCGGCCTGGTCCTCCAGGGCCTGGTTCAGGCTGGCGGTAATCTGCTGGCCCCAGAACGCGTAGAGATCCCGGCCCCGGGCATTGGCCAGCCGGGTGCCCATGTCCAGCCGGTAGGGCTGCATCAGGTCCAGTGGACGCAGCACACCATGCAGGCCGGAGAGGATCCGCAGGTGCTGCTGGGCAAAGTCCAGCTCCTCCGGGCTGAAGTCTTCTGGCCGGATGCCGGTATAAACATCACCCTTGAAGGCCAGCAGGGCTGGCCGGGCATTTTCCGGGGTGAACGGAGTTGTCCAGCTGGCAAAGCGGGCCACATTCAGGGCCGCCAGCCGGTCCGAGAGGTGCATCAGTTCGGCCAGTTGCGGCGGATCGAAGGTCTGCAGCCGGCTGACCAGCGCCCGGGCCTGCTCAAGGTAACCGGGGAGGCTGTATGCCGTGACGGGCAGGGGGGACTGATAGTCCAGGGTTTTGGCGGGTGAAATCACCATTAGCATCAGCAGCATCTCCGGAGTCGTGTTTGGCTGTCATACTTGTGGCGTTTTATACAGGACAGACCGCCGGACCCTGCAACACAGGTGGCGGCCCCGGAAGGGCTCCGAACCCACCAGCTTCCCGGTCCGCTTTCCCTGTTTGCATGGCGGTTCAGGCGCCAGGGCTCAGGCCCTGGCCTTTGGCCACAGCAAAAGGTGATCGCGTATGGATGATTATGGCAGCACCCAGCCCACGCTTTATGTTCTGGATACGAACGTCCTGATTCACGATCCCGAAGCCCTGCTGAACTTTCAGGAACATCATGTTGCCATCCCGATGACTGTGCTGGAGGAGCTGGACAAGCTCAAGGGCGGCAAGGTCAGCGTGGCGGCCGAATGCCGCCAGGCCATCCGGCTGATTGACCGGGTCCTGGGCGGTGCCAGTCCGGAACAGGTGGAAAAGGGCGTGCCCATCCAGCGGGAAACCGGCGGCAGCCGGGGCTGGCTGTCCATTCTGATGAGCAAGCGGGCCGAGCCGGTCACCTGGCTGCCCGAGGATTCCAGCGACAACCGGATCATCAACCAGCTGGTCGAGCTGAAAAGCCTGCGCGGGGGAGATGCCGTGGTGCTGGTGTCCAAGGACATCAATATGCGCCTCAAGGCCCGGGCCTGCGGCATTGCCGCCGAGGATTACCATACGGACCAGCTGGTGGATGACATCGGTCTGCTGTCCCGGGGGTATCACCCGCTGGAGGGTGCGTTCTGGGACCGGGTCAGCACGGTGGAAACCCGCCAGTCCAGTGGTCATACCTGGCACAAGGTCCGGCTGGTGGCGGATTTTCCGGCCCTGCACGTCAACGAATTTATCTTGGATGAGCAGGGTTTTGTCGGCTGGGTCAAGGGCATACGCCAGGATGAGGTCCTGCTGCTGGACATGCACCAGGAACCGCTGTTGCACCAGGAGGCTTGGGGGCTGGTGCCCCGGGACATCTATCAGGCGCTGGCCCTGTTTGCGCTGCTGGACCCGGATATCCATCTGGTCAACCTGACCGGTGCAGCCGGGTCCGGCAAGACCATCCTGGCGCTGGCTGCTGCCATCGAGCAGACCATGGTCAGCAAGCGTTACCGGCGGATTATTGCTACCCGCAGCGTGCAGGGGCTGGACGAGGATATTGGCTTTCTGCCCGGCACCGAGGCGGAGAAAATGGAACCCTGGCTGGGAGCCATCACCGACAACCTGGAGGCGCTGCACCTGGACGACGAGAATCCGCATGGTAGTGTGGACTATCTGCTGCAGAAAGTGCCGCTGCAGTTCAAGTCACTGAACTACATCCGGGGCCGCAGTTTCCAGCAGAGCCTGATCCTGATTGATGAATGCCAGAACCTGACGCCGCACCAGATGAAAACCATCATCACCCGGGCTGGCAACGGCTCCAAGGTGGTCTGTCTGGGCAATCTGGCGCAGATTGATACACCTTATCTGTCGGCCACCAGCTCGGGGTTGACTTACCTGACCGAGCGCTTCAAGGATTTTCCGCATGGGGTGCATATCACCCTGCAGGGGGTGCCGCGCTCGATCCTGGCCGAATATGCCGAAGCCAACATGTAATGGGAGACGCTGCAGTGCTGACACATCTGGATGAGCAGGGCCAGGCCCGCATGGTTGATGTCACGGACAAGGCGGTAACTGCCCGTCAGGCCGTGGCGGAGGCCAGGGTGCGGATGCGTCCGGAAACGCTGGCGCTGATCCAGTCAGGTGGCCATCCCAAGGGCGACGTGTTTGCCGTAGCCCGGATTGCCGGAATCCAGGCCGCCAAACGTACCCATGAACTGATTCCGCTCTGCCATCCCCTGTTGCTGAGCAGTGTGCAGGTTGAGCTGGTGCCGCTGGGGGTGGATCAGGTGCAGATCCGGGCCCGCTGCCGGCTGGCGGGCCAGACCGGGGTGGAAATGGAGGCGCTGACCGCTGCCAGTATTGCGGCCCTGACCCTGTACGACATGTGCAAGGCGGCAGACCGGGGCATGGTACTGGAGCAGGTCCGGCTGCTGGAAAAAGACGGCGGCCAGAGCGGGCACTGGCAGGCGGCGCGCTGAGGGTGTTGCCGGCCCGGTTCAGGACTGGCCGGGAACCGGCAGCAGCAGCCGGGCGGGTGGTGTTTCGCAGGCCAGCGGCTGGCCCAGCAGGGCTTCGATGGGCGGCAGGGCAAAGGCATCATCCTCGCCGGCAAAGCTGATGGAGACCCCGGACTGGCCGGCCCGGCCGGTCCGGC
>DIDB01000079.1 GCA_002417905.1 Pseudomonadaceae bacterium UBA5811 | reverse complement strand
GAGGTGGGCAGCACATGGTTGGGGCCGGCACAGTAGTCGCCCAGCGCCTCGGCAGTGTAACGGCCCATGAAAATGGCGCCCGCGTGACGGATTTTCGGCAACCACTGCTCCGGGTTGGCCACGGACAGCTCCAGGTGTTCCGGGGCAATCCGGTTGGCGACCACCATGGCCTGTTCCATATCCGCCACCTGGATCAGCATGCCGCGCCCCTCCAGTGAGGTGCGGATGATTTCTGCCCGCTCCATGGCTGGCAGCAGACGGCTGATGCTGGCGGCAACCTGATCAAGGAAAGCCCGCTCCGGGCAAACCAGGATGGACTGTGCATCCTCATCATGCTCGGCCTGGGAGAACAGGTCCATGGCAACCCAGTCCGGATCGGACTGGCCGTCACAGACCACCAGGATTTCCGAAGGCCCGGCGATCATGTCGATGCCGCACTGGCCAAATACATGGCGCTTGGCAGTGGCCACATAGATGTTGCCCGGCCCGACAATCTTGTCCACCCGGGGCACGCTCTCCGTGCCATAGGCCAGCGCCGCCACGGCCTGGGCACCACCGATGGTAAACACCCGGTCCACACCGGCCACACAGGCCGCTGCCAGGACCAGCTCATTGACTTCTCCGGCCGGGGTTGGCACCACCATGACCACCTCAGCCACACCCGCCACCTTGGCCGGAATGGCATTCATCAGCACCGATGACGGGTAAGCCGCCTTGCCCCCCGGCACATAGAGGCCAGCCCGGTCCAGCGGAGTCACCTGCTGGCCCAGCACCGTGCCATCTGCCTCGGTATAGGTCCAGGAGTCCTGGCGCTGATGCTCATGGTAAGCCCGGATGCGCTCCGCCGAGGTTTCCAGTGCCGTGCGCTGTTCCGGACTGATCCGGCCCAGCGCCAGCTCCAGCCGCTCGCGGGGCAGGATCAGCTCGGCCATGCGGGTAGCCGTTACCCCGTCAAGGCGCTGGCTCAGCTCCACCAGGGCGGCATCTCCCCGCTGGCGCACGGCCTGGATGATCTCCAGCACCCGCTGGTTGACAGCCGCATCCGAAACACTCTCCCAGCTCAACAGCTGGTCCAGCTGGCGTGCAAAATCCGGATCCTGGGCATTGAGACGGCGAATAGCAAAGGGAGCAGTCATGACAGAGCCTCTATGTAATAGCGTGATCCCGGGTGCCCAGCTTACCCGGCCTACCGTGAGGGCACCCGAGACTGATTACTCTGTCACGATAGGCCGGAACAGCAGTCAGGCCTGATGACGGGAAGCTACCGCAGCGGCCAGGCAATCGATCAGCGCCTGGATGCGGGCATGCTGCATCTTCATCGAGGCCTTGTTGACGATCAGCCGCGAACTGATGCTGGCAATCAGCTCCTGCGGCTCCAGACCGTTGGCCCGCAGGGTGTTGCCGGTATCCACCACATCAATGATCTTGTCTGCCAGCCCTACCAGTGGTGCCAGCTCCATGGAGCCATAGAGCTTGATGATATCGACCTGGCGGCCCTGGCTGGCGTAATAGCGCTTGGCAATATTGACGAACTTGGTGGCCACCCGCAGCCGGCCCCCGGGTTCAGCAACCCCGGCCCGGCCGGCCGTCATCAGCCGGCAGCGGGCAATCTGCAGGTCCAGGGGCTCATAAAGCCCCTGACCGCCAAACTCCATCAGCACATCCTTGCCGGCCACGCCCAGATCTGCCGCACCATTTTCCACATAGGTTGGCACATCCGTGGCCCGGACAATCAGCAGCCGGACATCCGGCCGGGAGGTCGGAATGATCAGCTTGCGGCTTTTTTCCGGATTTTCGGCGGGCACAATATCCGCTGCCGCCAGCAGCGGCAGGGTGTCATCCAGAATACGGCCCTTGGAAAGGGCAATGGTCAGCATGCTCATGTCTAGCCTGGTACCCGGTGGATTTTCGCGCCGAGAAGCTGCAGTTTTTCCTCGATGCACTCATAACCCCGGTCGATATGATAGATCCGGTCAATCAGCGTATCCCCCTGGGCCACCAGCCCGGCAATCACCAGACTGGCCGAGGCCCGCAGGTCAGTTGCCATGACCGGCGCCCCGGTCAGCCGGGGGACACCGGTCATGATGGCCGTATTGCCTTCCACCTGGATCTGCGCACCCATGCGGTGCATTTCATAAACGTGCATGAAGCGGTTTTCAAAAACCGTTTCTACTACGGAGCCTGTCCCTTCAGCAATTGCATTCAGGGAGATGAACTGGGCCTGCATGTCCGTCGGAAAGGCCGGATAAGGTGCCGTACGGATATTGACCGCCCGGGGCCGGTTGCCCTGCATGTCCAGCTCAATCCAGTTGTCTCCGGTACTGATCTGTGCCCCGCATTCCTGCAGCTTGAGCAGCACGGCATCCAGAATGCCGGGGTCCGTATCCTTGAGCCGCACCCGGCCCATGGTGGCGGCCGCTGCCACCAGATAGGTCCCCGTCTCGATCCGGTCGGGCATCACCCGGTAACGGCCGCCTCCCAGACGCCGGACTCCATCAATGGTGATGGTATCCGTACCGGCACCGGATACCTGGGCACCCATGGCATTCAGGAAGTTGGCCAGGTCCACCACTTCAGGTTCCCGGGCCGCGTTTTCCAGCACACTGCGCCCGCTGGCCAGTGCAGCGGCCATCATGACATTTTCCGTGCCGGTCACGCTGACGATATCAAACAGGAAACGGGCACCCCGCAAACCACCGGCCGGGGCCCGGGCATGGATATACCCCCCCTCAACCCGGATTTCTGCGCCCATGGCCTCGAGACCCCGGATATGCAGGTCAACCGGCCGGGAGCCGATGGCACAACCGCCCGGCAGGGCAACTTCGGCCTGGCCAAACCGGGCCAGCATCGGTCCCAGCACCAGAATCGAGGCCCGCATGGTCTTGACCAGCTCATAAGGCGCCACCAGCGTCTGGATGGTGCTGGCATCAACCTCGACACTGAGCTTTTCATCAATGACCGGCTGCACGCCCATCCGGCCGAACAGCTCAATCATGGTGGTAATATCGTGCAGATGGGGCAGATTGCAGACCGTCACCGGCGTATCCGCCAGCAGCGTGGCGGCCAGAATCGGCAGTGCGGCGTTTTTGGCACCGGAAATGCGGATTTCACCGTCCAGGGGACGGCCACCGGTAATCATCAGTTTATCCATGGAAATCCCGCTGAGAACTGACAGATGGCTGCCTGCGGCAGCACGGACAACAAGGACGTGCTGTGCGCCGTCAGGACCGGGCGGCCCAGCTGGCCTGGGTGAAGAACTTCATGGTGACCGCATGGATACGGCCATCGGCAATCCACGGGTTCAGGTGGGTATACACCTGCTGCTGGCGCCGGACCGGAGAGAGGCTGGTCAGCTCATCACTGATTACATTCAGCAGAAAATCGCAACCCTCACCTTCCACCTCAATCCGGGTGCCCGGGAGACCGGCTTCCAGGATTTTTTTGACTTCCAGTGCCTGCATGGCTCACCTCGCTTGTTAGCACCAAGGCCGGCCATCATACACAAAAAGCCGGCAGGCCGCGATGAACAGCAAACAGCGGTAGAAGGCCTCAGCCTTCCACCGGCAGGATGCCTTTCAGGCCAGAGACCTCTGCAATATGCAGCATCTCTTCAGGCAGATGGATAACCCGTAGCGTACGCTGCTTCCGGGCGGCCTGGCGCATATAGGCCAGCAGCAGGGAAATACCAACGCTGGTCGATTTCTCCACAGCACTGCAATCCACCACCACCGGTGATGCTGTGCTCTGGTCGATCAGCGTCTTGCCCGCCCCCAGCAGGGCCGGGCCAGTCTGGTAGTCCAGCACCCCGGAAAGACGCAGCTCGCCTGCTGCGCCCAGGGTGACCCTGCCCTCACTCATTGAGCGCCAGCCTTCTTGTCGGCATTGATTTTTTCGTCGGCGGCCTTGCTGGCATCAGCCATGGAGGCACCCCAGTTATCAATGGTCTTGTCCAGATCTTCGTTGTTGCGGCGCATGGCTTCCTGGAACTGGTCACGGTACAGCTTGCCAAGGTTGATGCCGTTCACGATAACGTTACGCACCATCCAGTGGTTATTGATGTCAACCATGGTGTAGCTCACCGGATAAATCTCGCCATGCTTGCCCACCACTTCCATGGCCACACTGGCCCGGTCGTCGCCTTGCTGGGTGCTGCCTGGCAGCACGGTGATTTTCTGGTCGTTGTACTCCAGCAGCGCGTTGCCGTAAAAATTGATCAGGCTGTGCTTGAAGTTTTCCTCAAAGCGCTTCATCTGGGCCGGAGTGGCCTGATGGGAATAGCGCACGGTCATGATGCTGCGGGAAATGCCCTCAACATCAATAACCGGTCCCAGAATGGTGTTAAGTGACTGGTACAGCGCTTCCGAGTTGTTCTGGTAAACCTTTTTGTTGGCCCGCAGGTCAGCCAGCACCTGGTCAGTGGCACTTTTCACAACATCGTGGGGAGGCACGGCCGGAGCCGCACTGGCAAACAGGGGCATGAATGCGGCCAGCAGGGCCAGCAGACCGCGACGCAAGACTATCGACATACCAAACTCCTAGTTACTTTCTTTCTGGTCGTTTTTATTGGACATATTCATCAAGAATTTGCCAATCAGGTCTTCAAGTACCAGTGATGACTGGGTATCGCGGATAACACCGCCATCCTTCAGTACCGTGTCATCACCGCCGATGGAAATGCCGATGTAACGGTCCCCCAGCAGGCCGGAGGTCAGAACGGCAGCCGTCGAATCAACCGGCAGGAAATCAATATCCTTGTCGATATCCAGGGTAACCCGGCTGGTAAAGGTCTTGTGATCCAGCTCGATTCCGGACACCTTGCCGATGGTCACGCCTGCCAGAGCCACCCGGGCATTGGGACGGATGCCAACAGAGTTGTCGAAGTAGGCATACAGCCGGTAAGTCCCCTCGGTACTGGTAAAGCCCAGACCGCTAACCCTCAGGGCCAGTACCAGCAGCGCCAGCAGGCCGGCGATCAGGAACAGACCGACACCGACTTCCAGTGAGCGGTTTTGCATTACGAATCTCCAAACATCAGGGCGGTCAGAATGAAGTCGAGACCCAGAACGGCCAGCGACGCATGAACGACGGTACGGGTAGTGGCACGGCTGATCCCCTCGGATGTCGGCTCACAGTCATAACCCTGGAATACGGCAATCCAGGTCACCACCACAGCAAACACCAGCGTCTTGATGATCCCGTTCAGCACATCTTTGTGAAAGGTCACGGCCTCCTGCATGTTGCCCCAGTAGGCGCCGTCGTACACGCCCAGCC
>DIDB01000023.1 GCA_002417905.1 Pseudomonadaceae bacterium UBA5811 | reverse complement strand
GCCAGCAGCTGCGGGGAGCGGCCTGAGTCAGGTTTTACATGATCCGGCGTGGCGGCGGCCGCCCCGCTGTTTAACAGGAGTGCATTGCCATGTTGTCCCGTCTGAACAAATCCTCTAGCCGCCATGGCCTTGAGCAGGAAATCCGCCAGCTGAGCCATGCCCTGGCCTCATTGCAGGAGCGGCTGGCCGAAGAGTCCCGCCACGAGCTGGATCAGGTGCATCACCAGGCCCGAACCCTGTGGCGGGAGGCAGATGACTGTGGCCGCCAGCTGGCCAGTTCGGGGCGTGAGGCGGGCCGGCTGGCCTGCCAGACCCTCCGTCAGCATCCCATTACCACGCTGGCCGTGACCGCTGGTGCCATGGCTGTGCTGGGCTATCTGGCCAGCCGGCGCTGGAACTGAGCCCGGACCGGTTTTGGGGCGGATTGTCGCCCGGGCCGGTCAGTGCTTGCCATGAGGTGGCCTGCTCTTGCAAAGTGCCCGGCTGGACCGATTGCCAGATTGCAGGCCCCGTATGCCCAGCCCGACTGCCCGCCAGGTGGTGGACGATTATCATCAGCGTACCCGGCACTATTTTGAGGGTTATGACCGGGGGCCGGAAACCCTANNGGGACGCGCAGCCCGCGCCATTCCGGCAGTTTGCTGGTGCGCCCTGCCAGCCGCTGCCACTGCTTGACCAGGCCGCGCCCGACAGTGCCCTGCAACAGGCCCTGTGCCAGCCGTTTGCCGGCCTGGATGAGCCAGGGCCAGCGCTGGAGCCTTCTCTGGCCCATCTGGCAGCCCTGCTGCAGCTGGCACTGGGCCTGACGGCCTGGAAAACCCTGGGTCCGGACCGCTGGGCCGTGCGGGCCAATCCATCCAGCGGCAACCTGCACCCCACCGAGGCCTATCTGCTGCTGCAGGATTTTCCCGGGCTGGCGGATGGTCTGTACCACTATTGCCCGGAGCGGCATGCGCTGGAGCAGCGGGCCGCTTATCCACCGGTCGCCCACCGGCCGCAGCACATGCCCCGGCTGGGCATCCTGCTCAGTTCGGTCATGTGGCGCGAGGCCTGGAAATACGGCGAGCGGGCGTTCCGCTACTGCCAGCTGGATACGGGCCATGCCCTGGCGGCCCTGCGCTACGCTGCCGGAGTGCTGGGCTGGAGCCTGCAGCCCCAGACTGCGATTGGCCAGCAGACGCTGGCCGGGCTGGCCGGACTGGACCGGCAGGAAGATTTTCCGGCCCGCAAATACCCGGAAACGGAACAGGAGGAGCCCGAACTGCTGCTGGCCACGGGCTTTGGCCTGCCGCCCCGTTGCTGGACCGTAGAGGAGCTGCAGGTACTGGCAGCCCGGTCTCACTGGCAGGGTACGGCCTCCAGCATTGACCGTTATCCCATGTATCGCTGGCCGGTGATCCAGTCTGTGGCGCTGGCCAGCCGCCAGCCGGATACCGAGCCGGCGCCGCCGGTGTCATGGCCACCCGCTATCCGCGCTCTCAGGGCCGGTGGTGCAGGCCAGCAGCCGGTAGCCGCCCTGCTTGGTGGCCGGCGCAGTGCCCAGCGCTTTGATCCGGCCCATGTCATGTCCAGGCCGTGTTTTGCCAGCCTGCTGGCCCGCCTGCAGCCGGATGCCGGCTTGCCTTGGGATGTGCTGGATGCCCCGCCCCGGATTGCCCTGATGTTTTTTGTGTCCCGGGTGGAGGGGCTGGCTCCGGGCCTGTACTGCCTGCCCCGGGCCGGGCAGCAGGCTGCGCTCTGTGCCGGGCTGGATCCGCGCTTCAGCTTTTCGCCGGTGGAGGGGATGCCCGGTTTGCTGCAGCTGGTCGAGCTGGAGCCCCGCTGGCTGGGCCAGATGCTGCGCCGCCTGCACTGCATGCAGGACATTGCGGCCAGTGCCTGTCTGGCGGTAGCCCTGCTGGCTGACCTGCCTGCAGCGCTGGATGATGCGCCCTGCCGCTACCGGGATCTGTTCCGGGAAGCCGGGCTGACCGGCCAGCTGCTGTATCTGGAGGCTGAAGCCCATGGCCTGCGCGGCACCGGCATTGGCTGCTTTTTTGACGAGCCCGTGCATACCTTTCTCGGCCTGTCCGGTGACACCTGGCAGAGCCTTTACCATTTCACCCTTGGCCTGCCGGTGCCGGACCCGCGAATCAGTTCGGCGCCAGCCTATGCCGGAGCTTCCTGATGCCTGCTGTTGTGGAGACTGCCATGCCCGCTGACCGGACACCCTACCAGTGCATTTCTGCGCTTGAAGCTGCTTCCCTGATCCGTACTGAAGGCGGGCGGCTGCGGATTTTTGATGTGCGGGACCGGCAAAGTTACCAGCAGGCGCATCTGGAGGGGGCCATGCATCTCAGCGAAGACCGCCTGCCTCTCTGGTTTGAGCGGATCGGCCGGGAAGAGCCACTGCTGATTTACTGCTATCACGGCAATGCCAGCAAAACCTTCGCCCAGATGTTTTCCGACTTCCGTTTCCAGAGGGTGTACAGCGTAGATGGTGGCTACCGGCCACTGGCCCGGGTGGTAAGCGCTCCGGCCGGGCAGGACGGGCGTGAGGGTGCTGTCAGCCCGGCGCTGGAAGCTTTTCTGCGCCAGTGGAATTTTGATCCCATCGAACTGAATGCTCCCCGGGAGCAGGGTCTGACGCCGCTGATGCGGGCGGCTCTTGAAGGGCTGCGGCCCGTGGTTCAGGAGCTGCTGCGCCGGGGTGTCAACCTGCAGGCCCGCAATGATGATGGCAACAATGCCCTGTGGCTGGCCTGCGTTTCCCGTGATGCCGGACTGGTGCAGGATCTGATTACGGCGGGTATCCAGCTGGACAACCGCAATGAGGCGGGCTCTACAGCCCTGATGTACACCGCCTCCAGCGACCGCTCCGAACTGGTCGGCCTGCTGCTGGAGTCGGGGGCTGATCCGCAGTTGCGTAACCCGGATGATATGCGGGCGGTGGATCTGGCTTCTTCGCTGGCCTGCCTGAAACTGTTGCGCCATACCCTGTGAGGTGCCCGATGAGCGGATCCCCCCTGCGGCTGGCGGTGGCCTCCAGAGAAGGCCAGGCGATCAGTGAGCATTTTGGCCATGCCAGGCGCTTTCTGGTTTATGAGGTTACGCCGGAGCACTGCCAGTTGCTGGAGACCCGGGACGTTGAGCATTACTGCCTGGGCAATGCGGCCAACAGCCCGGCCCTGAGCGGTATCCTGGCTGCTGTCAGTGACTGTCAGGCGGTGTTTGTGGCGAAAATTGGCGACAGCCCGGCAGAAAAACTGCGGGCTATCGGGGTGCAGCCGGTCTCCGGCTATGCCTGGGAGCTGATTGATCCTGCCCTGCAGGACTATGCCCGGCGCCGGGCGGCTGGCGAGCAGCCGGTATGAATGAGGACCGGGTGTCGCACTGGGTACGGGCCAATCCATTGACGCCAGTCCATGTCGATTGTGTCATTGCCGTTATGCTCAAGATTCTTGACGGCAAATGCAGGATGCCGCCGGATGAAAAACAGGTGATGGCCCGGCTTTACGATGAAGTGCGGGCCTGGCCCCACGAGCGGCTCGATGCCCGTCTTCACCCGCTGATTGCTGAAGCCCGGGCCAGTCTGGACGAGCAGATGAAGGTGCGGGTCTATGAGCAGCGCGTTCTGGCGGAAACGGTGATTTCGCGCCCGGTCATGAAAGGCTTCAAGGCCATGCTTCGCGAACGCGGTCTGCTCGCTCCGCAACAGGGACACGATGAACAGAGAGACACCGATCCATGACCATGAAGCTATACATGACCCCAGGCTCCTGCAGTACCAGCATCAATATCCTGATGGAAGAGCTGGATCTGACCTTTGAAGCCTACATCGTCAACCTGATGGCGGGCGAGCAGTATCAGCCGGAGTTTCTGGCCATCAATCCCAAGGCTACCATCCCGGCCCTGGTACTGGCTGATGGTTCAGCCTTGACCGATTTCATCTCTATTGCCTGGTGGCTGGCCAACACCTATGCCGGAAACAAAAAGCTGCTGCCGTCGGACCTGCTGGACCAGGCCCGGGTTCTGGAGGCCATGAGTTACGTGGTCAATACCATTCATGGCCAGGGTTTTGCGCGGATCTTCACGGCTGAAACCTTTGCTCCCCATGGCAGCGATCTGGAGGCTGTCCGGAAAATGGGCCGGGAAATCGTGGACCGGGGCTTTGCGGTGATCAGCCAGCAGCTGGATGGCCGGGCGTATCTGGTGGACCGCTTTACCATTGCTGACCTGGCCCTGTTCTATGTCGAGTTCTGGGCCGACCGGACCGGTATCCACCTGCCGGAACGCTGCCATGAGCATTACCAGCTGCTGCTGCAGCGTCCGGTTATCCGCCAGGTCATGTTTGAGGAAGGTTACGGCGTGATCTACCAGTAACCGTCTTTCCGGTCCCGGTGCTCGTCCGGGGCCCCCTGCATTCTGTACCGTAACTGTAAAAAATCCCGTGCATTCTATCCGATTTGCACTATATATATTTACTGCTATATAGCGTTGTCCTACACTGGTCCGGCGTTTATTTCGCATCAAGCTGCCGGACTGTCTGATGTAAAGGGGGCCGTATCCCCCGTCTCCATCCGGTTCCATGTTCCTTCTTCCGGTTCCCGTACAGGCTGTCTGGCCGGGGAGCGAAGCTGTTTTCAGGAGTCCTGTCATGTCGAACCTGCCGGTATACGCCGAAGTGGACGAGCCTGAGGACCCTGATCTGGAGCTGGCCAGAATGGGAATTCCCATTCCGGAGGATGCCCTGCCCCTGATCCGGGAAACCATTGAAAGCCTGCGGCCCGGCATCCAGCGAGATGGCGGTGATGTGGCTCTGGCCGGAGTGGAGCGGAATATCGTGCGGGTGCGCCTGAGTGGCGCCTGCGTCGGCTGTTCGCTATCAGCCCAGACCCTGGGTGGCATCCGGCGGCAACTGGTCCGGGTGCTGGATAATCCTTCCGTGCGGGTGGTCCCTGCAGTGGACTGACCGGAGCCGGCCCGGCCGGATTTCTGTCCAGCACGCTATAAAGGAGCCGATGGTCATGTCTTCTCTTCCCCATGTCTGCGAATGCGGTCTCAGCGAGTGCCGGACTGCCCTGCTGCCCGTGCTGTATGAAATGAGCGAGCTGGCCACCAAGAGTGGTGACCTGTCGTCCATCCTGCGCATCCTGCTGCGGCTGATGCGCCGGCACATGAAGGTCGTGCGCGGTATGGTCAGCCTGTATGACCATGACTCCGGCCATATTGTGGTGCATGAAAGCTTTGGTTTTACGCCGGAAGAAGTGGCCCGGGGCATTTACCGGCTGGGCGAGGGCATTATTGGCAAGGTGGTGGAAAGCGGGGAAACCATTGTGGTGCCCTCAATCCGCAATGAGCCGGAGTTTCTGAACCGCACCGGCAGCCGTGACCAGAATGATGCGGACCTGTCGTTTCTCTGTGTGCCCATCATGCGCGGGCGCAAGGTAATGGGCACCATCAGCGCCGAACGGCCCTATGACAACAGTGAACTGCTCAAGCTGGATGTGGAGGTGCTGTCGATCCTGGCCAGCACAGCGGCCCAGGCGGTGGAAGTCTATCTGCTGGAAAATGTGGAAAATGTCGCGCTGGAAGCAGAGAACCGCCGGCTGCGGGCCGAGCTGAAAAGCTGTTTCAAGCCGGCTAATATCATTGGCAATTCAAAGCCGATGCTGGAGCTGTACCAGCTGATCGAGCGGGTGGTGCGTACCCGGACCACCGTGCTGGTCCTGGGCGAAAGTGGCGTGGGCAAAGAGCTGGTAGCCAGTGCCATTCACCATTACAGCAGCTCGGCAGAAGGGCCCTTTATCAAATTCAACTGTGCCTCGTTGCCGGAGTCGGTCATCGAGAGCGAGCTGTTTGGCCACGAGAAGGGTTCCTTTACCGGAGCAACCGGGCTGCGCAAGGGCCGTTTTGAAGAGGCGGATGGCGGTACCATTTTCCTTGATGAAGTGGGCGAAATGTCCCTGCCGATGCAGGCCAAGCTGTTACGGGTCCTGCAGGAGCGGACGTTCGAGCGGGTCGGAGGCAATACGCCCATCCATGTGGATCTGCGGATCGTGGCGGCCACCAACCGGGACCTGAGTGACATGGTGGCCAGGGGGACTTTCCGGGAAGACCTGTATTACCGGCTCAATGTCTATCCGTTGACCATTCCGCCCCTGAGGGAACGCAATGGCGACATCATTGCCCTGGCCGATCATTTTGTATCCCGGTTATCCCGCGAGCTGGGCATCGCCATCAAGCGGATTTCGACACCGGCCCTGAATATGCTGCAGTCCTACGCCTGGCCGGGCAATGTCCGTGAACTGGAAAACGTGATCGAGCGGGCCATGCTGCTTAGCGAGGATGGGGTGATCCATGGCTATAACCTGCCACCCGCCCTGCACGCCTCAGTGATCGGTCCGGCGGGCCGGGATGGCGATATTGCCCAGGACAGTCTGGAGGGCCGGCTGAATGCCATTGAATATGAGCTGATCGTGGATGCCCTCAAGCTGCACCGGGGCAACATGACCGAGGCCGCCACCCATCTGGGCCTGACCCGGCGGGTGCTCGGCCTGCGGATGGCCAGATACAACCTGAATTACAAGAACTACCGCTGAACCCGGCGAAGTACCTTTTCCTGAAAAGCCCGGCCTGTTACAGGCCGGGCTTTTTTATAACCTGGTTTACCCTTATGGGGCGTTCATTGATGTACGCCTGCAGGGGGTAATGTTCAAAAAGGTGCGTATTATCAGGCTGCAGGTCCGGTTAAATAGCCCTGCAACAGGCTGTGGCCGGCTCTGGCGCGTTGTTTGCTCATGTATATAGCGAATATCTGGCCAGTGGCCGGATCCCTGTGATTTCAGGCTGCCCCGGGTGGCGAAATCCGTAGCATGCATGAGGCGCACTCCGCTGGCCGGGTTGCGTTTTCCATCCCACCGCATTGGACGGCGCTGGCTGTCCGGAGAGGTTCGATGAATCAGACCGATATCCAGAATCTGCTTGATGAGCCGGCCTGTGATCACAATACCGGCGCCAAGACAGGCTGTGCCCGCTCAAGGCCGGGCGCAACCCAGGGCGGTTGTGCCTTTGACGGTGCCCAGATTGCCCTGCTGCCCATTGCCGATGCAGCCCATATTGTCCATGGCCCGATTGGTTGTGCCGGCAGCTCCTGGGATCTGCGCGGCAGCAGCTCCTCCGGTCCACAGCTGTTCCGGATGGGCATGACGACCGAACTGTCCGATGTGGACGTGATCATGGGCCGGGGCGAGAAAAAACTGTTCCACGCCATCCGCCGGGCGGTAGAGCGTTACCAGCCCAGGGCAGTATTTGTTTACGCCACCTGTGTACCGGCCATGCATGGTGATGACATTGCCGCCGTGGCCAGAGATGCCAGTCAGCGCTGGGGCGTGTCGGTGATTCCGGTGGACTGCGCCGGTTTTTATGGCAGCAAGAGTCTGGGCAACCGGATTGCCGGGCAAACGGTTTACCAGTATGTGATTGGCCAGCGTGAGCCGGTCCCTGTCCCCGAAGGAGTCATGCCGGCTGGTATCCGGGTCCATGATGTCAACCTGATAGGCGAATACAACATTGCCGGGGAGTTCTGGCGGGTTGCCCCGCTGTTTGACGAACTGGGCCTGCGGATTCTCTGCACCCTGTCGGGTGACTCGCGCTTTGAGGAAGTGCAGACCATGCACCGGGCCGAAGCCAATATGGTGGTCTGCTCCAAAGCCATGCTGAATGTGGCGCGCGCCCTGAAGGATGACCATGGTACGCCCTGGTTCGAAGGCAGCTTTTACGGCATTGCCGATACCTCCCAGGCCCTGCGCGACTTTTCCCATCTGATCAATGACCCCTCGCTGCTGGTGCGTACCGAACAGCTGATCCAGCGGGAAGAGCGGCTGGCCATGGCCGCACTGGAGCCCTGGCGGAAACGGCTGGCCGGGCGCCGGGCACTGATTTTCTCGGGGGGCGTGAAATCCTGGTCGGTGGTGTCCGCCCTGCAGGATCTGGGCATGGACGTGGTGGCTACGGGCACCGAAAAGTCTACCGAGGAAGACCGGCAGCGCATCCGGGAGCTGATGGGCGACAGCACCCGGATGATTGATGATAACGACCAGGCTGCACTGATGGACACCTGCCGCGACATGGGCGCGGATATCCTGATTGCGGGAGGCCGTTATTTGTATGCCGCGCTGAAGTCACGGATTGCCTTCCTTGATATCAATCACGAGCGGGACTTTGGCTATGCCGGTTATACCGGGCTGGTGGAACTGGCCCGGCAGCTGGCGCTGGCGGTGGACAGCCCGGTCTGGCAGCGGGTCCGGGATGAGCCGGCCTGGCTGTCCCGGCCGGCCCGTGCGGCGGCCGTTCCCTTGCATCAGCCCCGGCGGCTGGCGGAGGGTGCCTGAGATGGCCAGTATCCGGCAGACCAGCAAGGCACTGAGCGTCAATCCACTGCGGGTCAGCCAGCCGATGGGGGCTGCCCTGGCCTTTCTGGGCCTGAACCGGGCCATTCCGCTGGAGCATGGTGCCCAGGGCTGTACCGCATTCAGCAAGGTGTTTTTTACCCGGCATTTCCGCGAGCCGGTGCCCTTCCAGACCACGGCCATGGATATGGTCAGCACCATCATGGGCAGCAACGAGCGCCTGCAGGAAGGGCTGGAAACAGTAATTGCGGAGAACCGGCCCGAGGTGGTCGGGGTGATCAGCACCGGCCTGGCTGAAATGCAGGGTTCCGATGTGGAAGGGGTCGTGCGGGGCTTCCGCGCTGGCCACGAGGGGCGGGCCGAAGTGGTCGCTGTCAGTACGACCGACACTTTGGGCGGTCTGGAAAGCGGCTATGCGCTGGCCGTGCGGGCCATCATTGACCGCATGGTCCTGCCCGGTGCCGGGCTGCGCCGTCCGGCCGGGCCGCCACGGATCAATCTCCTGGCTTCATCCATGCTGACGCCGGCTGACCTTGAAGCCATCCGTGACTGGGTGGACAGCTTTGGCCTGGACGTGGTGATCCTGCCGGATCTTTCCGGTTCGCTGGATGGCCATCTGAGCCATGAGGGCTATACCACCCTCACCACCGGAGGTACCCGCCGGGAAGAGATTGCCGGTATGGGCGGTGCAGCCCTGACCATTGTACTGGGTGACTCGCTGGCCGCGGCGGCCGATCTGCTGCAGGAGCGTACCGGAGTGCCGGACCTGCGCCTGCCGGGCCTGATGTCGCTGGCCGACTGCGATGCGTTTATCCAGGCTCTGGTGGATGTTTCCGGAAAACCGGCTCCAGCCAGAATTGTCCGGCAGCGGGAACAGCTGCTGGATGCCCTGGTGGACAGCTATGCCGCACTGGGCGACATGCGGATTGCGGTTGGCGCAGATGCTGACCAGCTGGTGGCCTTCAGCCGGCTGTTTGATGACGTGGGCTTGCGGCTGGTCACGGCAGTCAGTCCCTGCCGGACCGATGCGCTGCTACAGCTGCCGCTGCCGGAGGTGATCATCGGCGATTTTGAGGATCTGGAAGACCATGCCCGCCAGCAGGGTGCCCAGCTGCTGATCGGTAATTCCCATGCCCTGCAGAGTGCCGGCCGGCTGGGCATTCCCCTGCTGCGCGCCGGCTTTCCCCAGTATGACGTGTACGGTGCATCGGCCCGCCAGTGGGTGGGTTACCGCGGTGCCCGCCAGCTGATTTTTGAAATGGCCAACCTGCTGGCCGGGCAGCGTACCGGTGCCATTGCCCCTTATCACTCGCCGCTGCGCCAGGATTTTTCTGCAGCCGCAGCGGCCAGCACGGCTGATCTTTCCGCAGGGAGTCCCCGTTTATGATCAAGATTGCTTTTGCCTCCAGCGACCAGGTCAATGTGGACCTGCATTTTGGCGCCGCCAACTCGCTGGTGGTGTATGACGTTTCTCCCGGCTATGCCGAGCTGGTCAGTGTTGGCGAATTTGCCGAGGTCAACATGAAAGGGGAAAACCGCTTCAAGTCGCTATCGGATACCAACGAAACCCGGATTATCGACCTGCACATGACACCGGAAGAAATCGAGCGGCTGACCAACAAGCCGCCAGAGGACAAGGTGGTGGCCAAGCTGGAGTTTCTGAAGGGCTGCACTGCCATCTATGCTGCCTCTATCGGGACTTCATCGATCAAGCGGCTGATCATGGCTGGCATCCAGCCGATCATCGTGGGCACTGGCCAGACCGTTGAAGACCTGCTGAATGAAGTCAGCCTGGCCCTGCAATGCGGTGGACTGGGCTGGGTAGAACGGGCCAGGGCCAAGGCCGAGCGCGCCCGGATTGCTCCCACGCCGGTATCCGCCCGGGGCAAGCGCCTGATGACCTCCATCGACGAACTGGAGTGAGTGCTCTGGCCGCTCTCCGGCCCGCCCTGGCGGGCTGGAGAGCGGCGGGCATTACTGTGTTTCAGTTCTGAAATATCCTGTACCCCGGGAAGGTTTCTTCTTAAAGTGGCAGGCCAGCCGGTTCTGTCCGGCTGGCTTTTGCCCGTCCTTTTGCCCGGAACCGTTGTACCATGTCCCCAGCCCGGAACAGCCCGGAAGCCTCCACCAGTCAGTCCCTGTCCGTCTGGACTGCGCGGGCCCTGATTGTCGATGATGACAGTCATATCCGTGAGCTGCTGTGCGATTACCTGCGCGGCTTTGGCATTCTGGCCAGCAGTGCCCGGGATGGCCGGGAAATGCGTGATAGGCTGGCTGGCGCCCCGTTTGATATCGTGGTGCTGGACCTGATGCTGCCAGGTGAGGATGGCCTGTCCCTGTGCCGCTGGCTGCGCAGCGAGTCCGATCTGCCCGTGCTGATGCTGACGGCCCGGGGTGAGCCGGCTGACCGGATTATTGGTCTTGAGCTGGGGGCTGATGACTATATGGCCAAGCCTTTTGAGCCCCGGGAGCTGGTGGCCCGCATCCAGTCCATCCTGCGCCGGATCCGTCATGAGCCGGCCGGTCCGGCTCCGGCCGGAACAGGCCGCCAGCGCCGGGATGTGCGGTTTGGCAGCTGGCTGCTGAATGGCGTACAGCGCCAGCTGCAGTCCAGAAATGGTCTGGTGGTGCCGCTGTCCAATGCCGAGTTCCGGCTGCTCTGGGCATTCCTTGAGCGGCCGGGCCAGGTCCTCAGCCGCGAGCAGTTGCTGGATGTTGCCCGGGGCCGGGCCATCGAGGCGTTCGACCGGAGCATCGATATCCTGGTTTCCCGGCTGCGCCAGAAGCTGGAGGAAGACCCCAGGTCCCCCCGGCTGATCAAGACCATCCGGGGCGAGGGCTATCTGTTTGATGCCCGGGTCAGCGAGTGACGGGAGCGGCGCCGGGCCGGGGTATCCGCTCGCGCATGGATACGCTGTTTGTCCGGCTGTTTGGCATGTTTCTGGGGGCCATTCTGCTGGCGCACCTGCTGGGTTATCTCTGGCTGGAGCACTATGGCCATCCCCATCCGGGCCCGCCCCCTGGCCCTCCGGGCTGGAGCGGGCCGGGCCTGTTTCCCGGACCACCGCCTCCACCGCCTTCTGACGGGCCTCCTCCCGGCCTGCTTTTCTGGCCCGGCGGGCCAGCCGGACCGCCTCCCGGGCCAGAGCCGGGTGGTCCCTGGGTTCCGCTGGGCCTGCAACTGCTGGCGCTGATTGTGGCGGCCTGGTGCGGGGCCCGGCTACTGACCCGGCCCATCCGCCAGCTGTCGGCCGCTGCCGAACGCCTCAGCGACAATCTGGACAGTCCGCCGCTGGCTGAAAAAGGGCCTGTGGAGGTGGTACAGGCCGCCCGGACGTTCAACCTTATGCAACAGCGTATCCGCGAGCAGGTTGAACAGCGGGGGCGGATACTCACGGCGGTATCCCATGATCTGCGGACCCCGCTGGCCCGGCTGCGGCTGCGGGTGGAGCAGGTTGAAGATCTGGAGCTGCGCCAGCGCCTCTCCCAGGACCTGTGGGAAATGACCGGCATGCTGGAAACCACCCTGTCCTATGTCCGGGAGCAGAAAGCCCGGGAGCAGCCCTATCTGTTCGATGTCCAGGCCCTGGCAGAGTCCATGGCCGAAAATGCCCGGGACTGCGGGGAGGATGTCCGGGTCGAGGGGCAGTGCCGGCCCCTGCGTACCAGTCCCATGGCCCTGCGCTCCTGTCTTGGCAATCTGCTGGGCAATGCCCTGCGCTATGCCGGGCATGCCTGCATTTGCCTGGGCGACAGCCCGGAGCAGCTGACCATCCGGGTGGTTGACCATGGCCCCGGCATTCCGGCCAGCCAGCGGGAGGCGGTGCTGGAGCCGTTCTTCCGGCTGGAAGGTTCCCGCAACCGGGATTCTGGCGGGACGGGACTCGGGCTGACCATCACCCGGGATGCGGTCCAGCGCCTGGGCGGAACCCTGCAGCTGACCGAAACCCCTGGCGGTGGCCTGACGGTCGTGCTGGTTCTGCCACGCCACTGAATGATCCGGTGGGCCAGATCAGCGAAATTGACCATCAAGACAGATTTTTTCTAGGGCAACCGGAAAAATAAGGTACAACAGCGCCCTGGTAAATGGTTACTGGACCGGATAGTCCAGAGGAAGTGTTTTATGCGTTATCCCGAAGACCAGAAAGCCCGGACCCGGCAGCGAATCCTTGATGAAGCGGCCCGGGCATTCCGGCGAGAGGGCATTGGTGCAACGGGACTGCAGCCCCTGATGAAACAGCTGGGGCTGACACATGGCGGGTTTTATGCCCATTTCAGCTCCAAGGAGGAGCTGGTGGCGCTGGCCCTGCAGCAGATTGGCCAGCAATGGCACGACCGGCTGGAGCAGGAGACGGAGCCGCCCTGCAGCCAGCCGCTGATTGAGCACTACCTGAGTGAACACCACCGGGATACACCGGAGGAAGGCTGTCCGCTGCCGGGCCTCTGTTATGAGCTGAGCCAGCGGGGCCGGAGCAGTCCGGAAACCGACCGGCTGGTCCGGCACTGGCTGGAGCGGCTGGATAGCCGGATGGCGGGGCAGGATGACAGTGGCGGGCAGGCGGTCCTGATGCTGAGTGCCATGACCGGGGCCCTGCTGATTTCCCGCTGTGTCACGGACCGCCACCTGTCTGACCGGATCCTTGCCATAACCCGCCAGGCACTGCTGGCCATGGCCAGTACACCGGGGCCAGAGTAAACCGGCTGTTTCTGACCGGCTACAAAATGCCTGTATCCTGTACCGGTTTTTGCCGGATGCTGGCCGGCATCAATCAGGGCTGGGAGGGCCGGGATGGGACGATTACCCATAAAAAAAGCATGGGGCTGGCTGGCTGGAGCGGGCCTGCTGCTGGCGGCCTGTAGCAGCTCGCCACCGCCGGCGGCCGAGGATCCGCTGCAGGACTACCTGGCGACCGCCTGGCAGCCGCCGGTACGTTATCTGGTCCAGGCCGGCAAGGCCCGCTGGACACTCGGCGATACGGCGGTGGAGGTCGCCTGGCTGGTGCCCCGGGGTGTGGCCAGAGCACCACTGATCGTCTATCTGCCGGGGCTTGGCGAAACAGCTGAAGGCGGTGGCCAGTGGCGGCGGGCCTGGGCAGAAGCCGGTTATGCCGTACTGTCCCTGCAGGCACCGGAAGATGGGCGGGCCGTTTACCGCTCGAAAGAGGCCCGGACGGGCAATTTCCGGACCGTGGCCCGCCAGGCGTTTGCCGAAAGCGCGGTACAGGCCCGGGCCCGGCAGGTGGTGCAGGCGCTGGGCGAACTGCGCCAGCAGGCCGCCCAGGGGGATCTGGTTTTTTCGGCCATCGATTTTCGCCGCTGGCTGGTGGCGGGCTTTGACTTGGGTGCCCGGACCGCAGCCTGGCTGGCGGGCGCCCGTGACTCCGGGCAGACACCGCTTGATCCGGCTCCGCTGGGTGCGGTCCTGCTCAGCCCCTATGCTGAAGAAAATGCGGCAGATGCCGCCCGCTTTGCCCGATTGCAGGGCCAGCTGCTGAGCGTGACAGGCCCCAGGGATGAAGACCCTTTCAACTGGGTTGCCCATCCGGGGCAGCGGCTGCTGCCCTGGCAGAACAGCCGGACACCCGGCTGCCAGCTGCTGCTTGCCGAAGCCACCCACCAGACTCTGTCTGGTGGCATGGTCAGCCGTTTGCAGTCCATGGATGCCGGGGATGAGCCGCAACAGGGGGACAGTCCGCCCGGACGCGGCCGGCGACCGGCCGGCCGGCTGGCCAGCCAGATGAGTGATGACCGGCAGGGCAGTGCTGAAC
>DIDB01000229.1:5928-12455 GCA_002417905.1 Pseudomonadaceae bacterium UBA5811 | reverse complement strand
ACTACAGACTGGATCCTGGCCACCCACTCCCAGTGTACCGGAGGCCGGTAGCCTTCCCGCCGGGTGCGGGCATGGACCACCAGAAAAGCCGCGCCACCCGCTACCAGAGCCCGGGCACAATCCAGCGCTTCATCTGGCGAATCATAGCCCAGACGCATCTTGGCGCTGACCGGAATGGCGGATGGCACGGCCTGGCGCACAGCAGACACAATCCGCTCCAGCCGGTCAGGAGCCTTCAGCAGGATGGCCCCGCCCTGTGAACGGTTCACCGTCCTGGCCGGACAACCAAAATTCAGATCAATCACTGGAGCCCCCAGTGCCACGGCCCGGGCGGCATTTTCAGCCAGTTGCTGCGGACAGGAACCCAGCAGCTGGAGATGGACCGGAACCCCGGCCGGCGTGCGGGCCCCCGCAACCAGTTCCGGCATCAGCCGGTAAAAGCTGCTATCCGGCAGCAACCGCCCAGAAATTCGGACAAATTCCGTAACACACCAGTCAATTCCCCCCTGGCCAGTTAACAGTGCGCGCAGAACCGGATCCACCAGCCCCTCCATGGGGGCCAGGGCAATGTTTATTGCATTACTCAACAACAATCCCCACGAAAAAACATTGTAACTGCTCTGAAGCAGACCTTTAACAGAAGCCCGGCCCGCTGGAGCACACACCAGAACAGCCCGCATATGGCAGTCGCCGACTGGAACAGAACCGCCATCATCAGCTGCAACAGATATGTAACAAAGTTGTGCTGAAATTTTTAGAAATCAGTTCCTTACAGCACACTCTGTCATTGAGGCCCAAGGTGAAAAGTACCGTTCCCAAATATCTGGCTATTTCTTTGCTTGGTTTAAGTTTCGTTGCACAAGCCGATGATTCGGACAGCGTTGACAACCTGAAAGACTTTTTCCTGAAAGGCCATTTGGGCGGACAGGCCCGGCTGTATAACTTCAACCGCAGTTATGAAGCCAGCAACCCCACCAAACCCAGCGCCCATGCACTGGCAGCCTCACTGATGCTGGATGGATCCACAGCCTCCCTGCATGGCTTCAGCCTGGCCACCTCGCTGGCAGCCGTCAGCGATCTGGGCTCACGGGATAACAACCCGCGACGGGTAGACACGACCCTGATGGGCGCCAAGAGTTATTTTAACGCAGTCACCCAGGGTTACATGCAATACAAGAACAACTGGATGATGCTCCGCGGTGGTCTCCAGTATCTGGACACCCCCTGGATGAACCGCAGCGACAGCCGGATGATTCCGGCCTCCTACTCGGCCATATTGCTAAACTTCAAGCCGGTCAAGGGACTGGATGTCAGCCTGATCCGCAGCTTCTCCTGGCGCAGCCGGGTATCCAGCACCTATAACAAGGACAACCTGTACTATACCGTGGGTTATCGGGGCGATACGCTATATGGTGGCAACAACAAACTGCCCGAAAGCACCAAAAACGCCAACGGCACCTGGGCGGCAGGGGTGTCCTATACATGGCAGGGCCTGAAAGCCCAGGGCTGGTACTACGACTTCCAGAACTTTGCCCGCCTGAGCTATCTGGATGGCAGCTACACCTTTAATACGGGCACCGGTTTTAATCCGATCGTTGGGGCCCAGTTTGCCTACGAAAGCAGCGGAACCCACAACCGGCTATCCGATTCCGGCGCCAGCGTCAACGGTGTGACCACTGGCAGCAAGGTCAAAAGCCGGGCCTGGGGTGTTGATCTTGGACTGGCCATTCCCAACGGACGCTTTGATGTTTATTACAACAAAATCGCCCAGGAAAATGCAGTGGGTGGCGGAGCGCTGATTTCACCCTATACCGTCGGCTATGCAACTGACCCGCTTTACACCACATCCATGATCCGCGGGCTGGTGGAAATGGGACCGGGTCATGCCTGGAAAACCAAGTTTACTTACAATCTGTTCGGCGAACATGTGCAGCTTACGGCAGCCTATGCCCATTACAGCACCCAGAACTACGGCAGCAACCGCAACGTATATGGCGACATCATTTTCCGGCCTGGCAAACTGATGAACGGCCTGTTTGAAGGCCTGACCATTCGTGACCGCTGGGAGCGGGCCAGCGGCGGCAAAAATAATCTGAATCCGGGCAACAAGCACTTTATTTATAACCGGGTGATGGTGTCCTACGCCTTCTGAGACAGGCTGTCCCAATTCCCCTCCTGACCGGCAATACGACCTTGGCCGCCTGGTCCAAGGTCGTGCTTTTTCAGAGGCATGATTTCTGAAAAAATACAAGCCAGTCAGATCAAAAGCAGGCATATCCACCAAACGGATCTGCCCCTGCCGAGGAGGAAACAGGATGACTGCCATAACCTCATCCCTGGCATGTGGCCACTATACCCATGACAGCCTGGCCAGCCGCATTGGCATTGACTATGACCACCCGCTTCATCCCGGCACCATCTGGCTGGTTGACCTGCAGCGTGGCGAGCGGCGGGCGGTTCCCCTGCGCTGGCTGCCAGAACGTCTGAACAGCCGTCCGGAGCTGTAGCAGGCGCTCCGGCATCGGGTAAATTCTGGACACATGCCTGCAGGGCTTGGGCTTGGCAATCATTTCTGTCACTCTCTCCAAACAGAATTTTTACAAAGCTTAAGGCGGTTGCGTCCTGAGCCACTGTTCAATGAAGAGGTGCAAGATGAAAACGCTCACCCGGTTCGGGCTGGCGGGCATGCTGCTCATGTCGTTCCTGGTTCATGCACAGGACGGACAGCGCGCCCTGACAGCCCAGGATCTGGAAAAACACTGGGCTGAAATCAACTACCAGTTGCCAGATGCCCGCCAGGAACCGGCGTTCGCCCAACTGGCAGCCCAAGCCAGACAGGCCGTAGAAACCCATTCGCAGTCGGCAGCCCTTGCGGGCTGGTATGGCATCATCCTCAGCACCTGGGCTGGAGTCAAAGGTGGCCCGGAGGCTCTGGATCTGGTCAACCAAGCGAGGGACTGGCTGGAAAAAGCCATCAGCCTGGATGCCCGCGTGCTGGACGGGACAGTACATGCCAATCTGGCCTGCCTTTATTACCGGGTTCCGGGCTGGCCGCTGGCTTTTGGCGATCGCAAAAAAGCCGCCCAGCTGCTGGATCAGGCACTGGCCCTGAGTCCTGAGGGCATCGACGAAAACTTTTATTACGGCGACTTCCTGTACCGCCAGGGCAACTATGCCGAAGCTGTAAAGGCGCTGGACAAGGCCCTGAGCGCAGCGCCAAGGGTTGACCACGAGCTGTCAGATACAGGCCGCCACAAGGAAGCAGAGGCGCTGCTGGCCGAGGTCAGGGCTGACCAGGAGCAGCCCTGATGCGCGCTGGACTTCAGGCCTGATCGGTCCAGAAACTGTGGAGAGACTGCTGTTTTGATCAGGGTGCTGGTTGTGGATGATCATGGTCTGGTGCGTACGGGAATCACCCGGATGCTGGCAGACATTGAAGACGTTTGTGTCATAGGTCAGGCCTGTTCCGGCGAGGAGGCCATCCGCCAGGTGGAGCAGCTGCAACCGGATGTCGTCCTGATGGACATCCGCATGCCGGGCATAGGCGGTGTCGAGGCCACCCGCCGCCTGCTCCGCAGCCACCCGCAGTTGCGGATCATCGCCGTGACGGCCTGCGGGGATGATCCCTTTCCATCCCGGCTGCTACAGGCCGGTGCAGCGGGTTACCTGACCAAAGGGGCCTCACTGGAAGAAATGGTTCAAGCCATTCACAAAGCCTATGCCGGACAGCGCTATCTCTGTCCGCAAATTGCCCAGCAGCTGGCCCTGAAAGCCGCCCTGCCAGACAGGGCCCGCTCACCCTTCGCCCTGCTTTCGGAGCGGGAAATCCAGATTGCCCGGCTGATTTCCAGCTGTCACAGGGTGCAGGCCATTTCCGGCCTGCTCTGCCTGTCACCCAAAACCGTCAATACTTATCGCTACCGGATTTTCGAAAAGCTGGCTGTCAGCAGCGATGTGGAGCTGGCCCTGCTGGCCGTCCGTCATGGGCTGGTTGAAATGGATCAGGCCGGGGAATAACTGTGTCCTTTGACACCACCAGCTTTCTGCAAACCTGCCCGGTGCTGCCCGGGGTCTATCGCATGCTGGACCAGGCGGGCGAACTGCTGTACGTCGGCAAGGCCAAAAATCTGAAAAACCGGCTGGGCAGCTACTTCCGCAAAACCGGACTGGCCCCAAAAACACAGGCCATGGTGGCCCGGATCGACCGGATTGAACTGACAGTCACCCATAGCGATACGGAAGCCCTGCTGCTGGAGCAGACCCTGATCAAACAGGGCCGGCCGCCCTATAACGTGCTACTGCGGGATGACAAATCCTACCCTTATGTGCACCTGTCTGCAGATGATTACCCACGCCTGAGCCTGCACCGTGGTCCAAGAAAGGCCATGGGCCGCTACTTCGGCCCCTATCCGGGAGGGGCTGCGCTCCGGGAAAGCCTCAACCTGTTGCAAAAAGCCTTTCAGGTGCGCCAGTGTGAAGACAGCCATTTCCGCAACCGCTCCCGCCCCTGCCTGCAATATCAGATTGGCCGCTGCAAGGCTCCCTGTACAGGCCTGGTTTCCCCTGCTGAATATGCCGTGGATATCCGTCACTCCATCATGTTTCTTGAGGGACGCAGTGATGCACTGATCCGCGAGCTG
Organism: Pseudomonadaceae bacterium UBA5811; assembly: GCA_002417905.1. Lineage (GTDB taxonomy): Bacteria > Pseudomonadota > Gammaproteobacteria > Pseudomonadales > Pseudomonadaceae > Azomonas. The sequence continues at coordinate 7,815 of DIDB01000229.1, read as the reverse complement.
ACCGGAGCCATGGATACCGCTGCAGCCGGGCTGGAGTTTGAAAAAGCGGCACGGCTGCGGGATCAGATTGCAGTCCTGCACCAGATCCAGAAACCCCAGAACATGGAGACCCGGGCCGGCAATCTGGACATCGCAGCACTGGTCAGCCGTAACGGGGCCATCTGCATCGGCCTGATTATGGTGCGGGATGGCCGGGTGCTGGGCAGCAAGGCGTTTTTTCCAAAAACCGGCATCGAGGAGGAACCCGCCAATATCCTGCTGGCCTTTCTGGAGCAGTACTATCTGCAAGACAATCGCCAGGAACAGCCCGACGAACTGGTCGTCAGCCACGCCCACAAGGGTTTTGCCGTGCTGGCCCGGGCCATGCGAATCCAGCATGGGCATGGCCTCAGGGTTTCCTGGCAGGTGCGAACCATCCGCCAGAACTGGCTGCAGCTGGCCCACCGTAACGCGGAGCAGGCCCTGGAAACCCGCCTGCGCAGCCGGCAGCTGCTGTCCCGCCGCCTTGAGCAGCTGCAGCAGACCCTCCACCTTGAGCAATACCCGGAGCGACTGGAGTGTTTTGATATCAGCCATTCTGGCGGAGAAGCCACAGTTGCTTCCTGCGTGGTATTCGGTCCGGAAGGCCCTATCAAGGCCGAATATCGCCGCTACAACATCACGGGCATCAGCCCGGGAGATGATTACGCGGCCATGCAGCTGGCCCTGTCCAGACGCTTTGCCCGGCCCGCTACCAAAGGTGGCAACCGGGTCTGGCCAGACCTTTTGCTGATTGATGGCGGCAAGGGCCAACTGAACATGGCCCGTCAGGTACTGGACCGGCTGCACCTCTCTGGCATCGTTCTGCTGGGTGTAGCCAAGGGCGTAACCCGGCGGCCCGGCCTCGAAACGCTTTATCTGAACGATGCCGCTCACGAATTTTTCCTGCCGGCCGACTCGCCCGCCCTGCACCTGATCCAGCAGATCCGGGATGAAGCCCACCGATTTGCCATCACCGGCCACCGGGCCAAACGGGCCAGAACCCGGAATACCTCTACCCTGGAAAATATTCCAGGTATCGGCCCACAGAGGCGCCAGGCCCTGCTGGGCTACTTTGGTGGTCTGCAGGCCCTGCGCGAAGCCAGTGCTGACGAAATAGCCCGGACCCCCGGCATCAGCAAAAAGCTGGCGGTGCTAATTTATGCAACCCTGCACACTGGGTAGAATGCAGGCAAAGCAGTGGATTAACAGCCGATGAACATTCCAAATTTCCTTACCGTCTTGCGGGTGCTACTGATCCCATTGTTCGTCCTGCTATTTTATCTCCATACTGGCTGGAGCTATCTGGCGGCCAGCGCAGTGTTTGGTCTGGCAGCACTGACTGACTGGCTGGACGGCTATCTGGCCAGGCGCTGGCAGCAGACCACGGCACTGGGAGCTTTTCTGGACCCGGTTGCAGACAAGCTGATGGTCGCCACCGCCCTGCTGATACTGGTCGAGGAACATGCCCGACTACTGGTGACCCTGCCAGCAATGGTGATTATCGGCCGTGAAATCGTGGTCTCCGCCCTGCGTGAGTGGATGGCCGAACTGGGAGCCCGGGCCAGAGTTGCCGTATCCCGGCTGGGCAAATGGAAAACCGCCGCCCAGATGACAGCCCTGCTCATGCTGCTGGCCAGCCCGCCTGCTGCAGGGCCATGGGTATGGACCGGTTACGGACTGCTGATCGTTGCGGCCATCCTGACCGTCTGGTCAATGATTCTCTATCTGCTGGCCGCCCGGCCCTATCTTAGATAGCCAGTGCCAAAAAAGTTTTTTAATCAACAGGTTGACTCGGGAAAATAAATCTATACAATGTTGCCCTGTCAGCAAGACAGCGCGGGAATAGCTCAGTTGGTAGAGCACAAC
>DIDB01000229.1:0-5856 GCA_002417905.1 Pseudomonadaceae bacterium UBA5811 | reverse complement strand
CGGGAATAGCTCAGTTGGTAGAGCACAACCTTGCCAAGGTTGGGGTCGCGAGTTCGAGTCTCGTTTCCCGCTCCAGATTCAAGCAGTCACCTGGCCGGGTGGCAGAGTGGTCATGCAGCGGATTGCAAATCCGTCTACGCCGGTTCGATTCCGACCTCGGCCTCCAAAATAAAAGCCCCGGAGCGCATCGCTTTCGGGGCTTTTTTCATGCCACTGCAAACAGCATCATTTCCGCAACATCAGACCCGGTTTCCGCAACCCGCCCCTTAACGCAGCGGCGCGTCGCCCAGGTGCTGGGCGTAGCCGCCGTTCTGCTCCCAGAGCGGTTTGCCGGTTTTCTCCAGTGCCTGCCGGTAGCAGCCGTACAGCGTGGCCCGATGCTTGTCGAGCACGCTGAACGAACCGTGGGCCTCCCAGAGGCGGTCGAAAAACTCCATCAGGACCGGCGAACCCAGCGCCCGGGCGCCGGCCAGCATGGCGTTGTAGTGCTGGAACAGGCTGGCGTAGTGGGACATGAACAGGTAGAGGTGCTCGGTTTCGTAGCGGTCCAGAGAAAGCACCGGGGGTTCGCCCGGCGCGCTCTCCAGCAGCTCGCCTTCCAGAGGCAGTTGCGCCACCAGGCTGACCGCCTCGGTAAACTGGCCCTGGGGGATCTTTTTGTAGGTGCAGCCGAATGCCGATTTCAGGGCCAGCCAGCAGGTGCTGGCCGCCCGGGTGCGCTGTGCTTCGGGCAAAGCGTCCAGCCGGCAGTTGATCAGGGTGCGCAGCGCGGCCTGCTGCTCGCGGGACAGCGGCACGGGCAAGGCGGCGGGCTGGACCGGCTGCAACGGCAACGGCGCAACAACCTGGCGCAGCCTTTCGGCCAGCCAGTGGCGGAACGGTTCGGCCCGCTCGTGCCGGGCACAGGTCAAGGCCCGCTCCAGCCCGGCCTGGCTGACCATGATCAGCCGCTGTTTGCCGAACAGCCGGTGGCCATGCTCGCCCGGCTGCAGATGGCGGACCACACCGGGCGCGGCGTGCATTCCCAGCACCCGGGCCAGATCGGCGGCACAGAACCAGCACTGCACCCCCTCCACCTGCACCCGGAAATGCCGGTCAGCATAGTGCAGGGTAATACACTGCACCGCCCCGCCCGCCTCCGGGGCCGGGCTGGTGGTGCGCGGGTTGAGGGCTTCGCCGTCGTTCCAGTAGGCCCAGAGCACGTCATCACATTCGTTCTGGTAGGCCAGAATATTCTCCCGCAGCTCGGGTTTGACCTTGTTCGGGTGAATCGACATCAGCCAGCCGGGCAGCTTGCGAAGCGGCAGGCAGGTCATCTGGTATTGCTTGCCATCGGATCCAGTCGTGGTGATTTCCACCATAACTGGAGCAAGCCGGCCCGTGGTTAATTTGACATGCTGGCTTTTCCAGTCCAGCCCCATGCCTTGTACAACAGGGCGCATGGGCACAAAGGGCTGCCCGTCATGATTGACCAGAAGCAGTTCGGACTGGCGAAACGGAACGACGATAGACATTTGCATGGTGAATCTCCAAGACATTTGAGATTCCCGAGCCCAAGGCCAATTGGGTGAGCGGGATCGTGCAGGTTGGCCTACCGGGTCTTGGATCCGGCCACTCTTTCGAGTGCCCACACGGCCCCGCCCATAACGGGTACTGCCATGCAATGGACGCAAAAAAGTGCCTGTGTCAAGCACAGGATGAAAATGGCTTGATGGCCGTAAGTCTATATGGGGCGCGGGTTTAGCTCTACTTCGGGCCGCTTTGCGAGGCAGCGGCGTTGCGGGCTGGGAGCCACATAAGAGCGTCGCGGTAGAAAGCCGGAGCGTGCTGCATCGGGGACGATTGCCAGCAGACGGCGGCCACGTTCAATCATCATAGCCCAATCCGCCACCATCCTCCAGAACGAAGAACGCGCAGCCTTGGGCTGCGCGTTCGAGGGATGGCCGCCAGTGGAAACCGGCATCATCAGCTTGGTTTCGGTGGCGCGGCCTTGCCCGTTCCGCCCTTCCTGAATCCCCGATCCCCAGCCATGAACGCCTCCAGCATGTGCGGGATCAGGGTCGCCGCATCGACCGCCTCTCCATACGCCTGCGCGTGCAGCGCGGCGTAGCGGTCGAGGTCGGCTTTCAGGCTGGTCGGGCAAGCGAAAGTCAGCTTGGTGCTTTCAGTCTTCGGCAGCGGCCCGAGCCGCAGCTTCTTGGTCGTGCTCATCGTGAAGTCCCCCGGTTGAAGAACAAGGGCTGGTACGGCCGCAGCACCAGATCGCGGTTGACGATGATGCGAACCGGCAAGCCGGGGCGCTCGGTCAAGGTGGGCTGGATATTCATGTTGCGCCGGGTCATCTCCTGGCCGACCTGATTGATGCTGTCCTGCGCGCTGTCGCGGCCGGCGATGATGATGCGATCACCGTCCTGCCGGTTCTCCGGTGCGGCCAGCTCGGCACCGACGCCCAGCAGCGTAGTCAGCGCCGCACCGGCAAAGATGCGGCCCCAGTGGTAGTCCACATCGTCCTCCAGCCCGGCATAGCCGGCCGGGTCGGTGCCGGCCAGGTTGTCGAGCGTGAGCGAAGACGTATCCGGCAGGATGATCCGGTTCCACACCACCTGCACGCGGCTCTGCCCATAGGCGACCTGGCTGTTGTAGCGGCCGAGGATGCGCGAACCCTGCGGGATCAGCAGGAACTTGCCGGTAGCCGTGTCATAGACCGGCTCCGTCACCGTGGCGATCACGTCGCCCGGCAAGTCCGACTTGATGCCTGTCACCAGCGCCCCGGCAACCACCGTTCCGGCCATGACCTGATACGGCGAAGCCGGCAGGGTCAGATTGCCGGAATTACGGGTTTCCGTGGTTCCGGCTTTCTGGAACGCCTCTTTCTGGTCTTGCCGGTTCTGCACGGCGGTCGGGTCGGCAGGCTGGGCCGCCGTCGAGGCAGGCCCGGCCGCCGACGGGTCGAACGCCGCATTGGCGGCGAAGCCCGGCGCGGCGGCGGCCTGCGTCTGCGCCACTGGCGCGGCCCTCTGCGAACCGGAGCGGAAGAACACCGAGGAACCCGCCGCGGCTTCGGCCTCCTTGCGCAGTCCGTCATTCGGGTCGTGGCCGGGGGCCGCGTAGGTGGCCGTCACCGGCTGCTGCGACTTCACGATGGCCGGGCCGAGATCGCCCGGCAGCGGCGGCCCCAGCTCGGGCACCTTGGGCGGCAGCTTCGAGTAATCCGATGGCAGGCCATCCAGCCCTTCCGACTTGGAAACGCGATCCACGTTGTAAAGCTCGGCCTGCTCGCTGGCGCTGCGCCGCTGCGGTTGCAGCGACCACATCAGCGCGCCGAGCACGGCGACCGACAGGCCGCCGGCGAGGATGGCCAGCGTGCGCCGGTTCAAGCGCGTGACCGGGCGCGGCTGGGCGCGCAGCGCCACCGCTTCCGGGGCTACCTTGCCCGCCTGCGGCGCGGCAAGATCAGGGGTGTCGTCCTGGCTCATGGTCAGTTCCTCCGCGCCACGCCATCCGTGCGCTCGATCCGCACCACGTCGCCACCATCGCCGCCCAGGCGCAGTTCGGCAGCGCCGAACAGCCGATCCACGATGTAGTACGGCGGGCGGAAACGGTAGTTCACCAGTTGCCCGTCGCCCTGCGCGCCGATGACGAACAGCGGCGGCAGTTCGCCTTGGGCGATGCCCGGCGGGAACTGGATATAGACCTTCTCGCCGTCATCGAAGGCGCGTAGCGGCTTCCACGGCGGATTGCTGCCGCTGACCGCGTAGCGGAAGCGGATCTTCTCCAGCGACAAGCCGGTATCGACCGGCGCGGCGGCGCTGGCCGCCTGCGCCTGGCGCTGCAAGGCCAGCATCCGGTCTTTCGGGTAGTCCCAGGACACCGAGGCCATCCATGCACGCTCGGTCGAGGTCAACTCCAGCAGGTATGTCCTGCGGCTGGTGGTGATGACCAGATTGGTTTTCAGGCCCGAGCGGATGGGCTTGACCAGCACGTTCACGCGCAGCGCGTCGCCGCTGCCGCTGGACGTGTCGCCTACGATCCACCGTACCGTATCGCCGGCGGCGACCGTCACTAGCTCCTCGCCCGGCTGCAAGGAAACCACGGTCACGCGCCCCGGTGCGGCATAGACCTGATAGAGCGCGCCATCCGTGAAGGGCCACACCTGAATCGCGTTGACGTAGCCCTCGCGCGTGGGCGCGATGCGCGCCTCGGCATTGGCTTTCGACACGCGCACGGTTTCATCGGCCGGCTCCGGCACGGGTTTGGCCCCATCCGTCCCCGGCAGCGGTTTCAACTGATCCGGCAGCGCCAGCGGTTCGGGAACGGTGATGACCTCTACCGGCTTAGGCGGCTCGGGCAGCGGCTGCGCCTGCACTGGCTCATCGAGCGAGATGGACGGCGGCGGCTTGCCCTGTGAGGCGCAGCCCGCGAGGGCCATCAGGATCAACGGCAAAACGGATTTACGGAAAAGTGCATTCATGGCTTGGCTCCTTCGGACGAATCCAGTTCGCGGCTCCACGACAGGCCGTTGACGTAGATGCCGAGTGGGTTCTTGCGCAGGCGCTGCTCGGTGCGCGGGGTTTGCAGGACGATGGACACCACGGCGTTCCAGCGTTCGGTGCCAGCCGGTGCGCCGTTGACGAACCGTTGCTCCGTCCAGCGCACGTTGAACGACGCATCGCTGGCGCGCGTGACGCTGGTGATCTGCACCGTCACCGACTCCTTGCCGACGCGGGCGAACGGGTCGTTCTTGCTGGCGTAGTCGTTGAGCACCGCCGCGCCCTTGTCGGTGGTGTAGTCGTAGGCATCGAGCCAGTTTTGCCGCACCACGATGGGGTCGATGGACAGCGAGCGAACCAGCGTGATGAAGTGCGCCAAGTGGTAGGCGATCTGCGCGTCAGCCGGCTTGTACGGCGTGGCCGCTTCGCCGACCGCGCGCACCTGGCCGCTCTTGTCCACCTCGATGACGTAGGGCGTGACGATGGACTGCGCCGAACGCCACACCAGGCCGCCGGCCATCAGCAAGGCCAGCAGCAGGCAGCCGAAGGCCATGAATCGCCAGTTCTTCGCCTGCACGCGGGCCGAGCCGATACGCTCGTCCCACACCTGGGCGGCGGCTTGATACGGGGTGGCATGCTGCGGCGTATCGGCGTAGCGCACCTGCGGTCGCTTGAATCGCATAGGGTTCTCCTTGGTGGTCAGGTATCGGAATCGCGCAGGCTCGGGCCTTGCCCGGAGCCGCCACCGTCGCCACCGCGCAGCGTGTGGGCGGCGGTGGTTGCGGCATGGGTGATCTGCTGGCGGCGGTGCATCCGCTTGGCCCAGGCGGGTTGTTCCTGCTTCTGCGATCTGGCGGCGTTGTCGGCGGCTTCGCCTGCGGTGGACTGGCCGGAGCCGGAAGCGCCGGCCTCTGCGCCGTTCCATCCGGCGCGGAAGGAATCGGCCACCTTCTGCCCGGCAGCGGCAGCGCCCGATGCGGCACGGCGGCCTGCGGCCTGCGCGCCGGTCTTGGCGACGTTGCCCATGCCGGCCATCGCACCCTTGGCCCCGCCGCCCGCTGCGGCGGAGCCGGCCTGGAATGCCGACTTGGCGCTGCCCGCCGCCGATGTGGCTGCACGCGCGCCAGCGCCGGCCAGCTTCGCGGCGGCGGGTGCCATGCGCGCCCCGGCGGCGACGGCACCGCCTACGCCGGTCGCGGCGGCACCGATGGCAACACCTGTGCCGACTGCACCCACCGCAGCACCTGCCATCGCGCCCGCGCCGAGTTGGGGCGCACCGGACACAAGGCCGGTAGCGATGCCCGGCCCATAGATGCCTAGCGCCAGCAAGGCGAGCGAGGCCAGCATCACGACAAGCGCGTGGTCG
>DIDB01000225.1 GCA_002417905.1 Pseudomonadaceae bacterium UBA5811 | reverse complement strand
CTGCCTACACGATCTCCTTCGCCGGCAGCGTCAGGTGGGTATAAGGGCCAGGTGGTCCAGCGGGTTGCCGGGTTTGTCGAAGGTGACATCCTCAGGCAGGTCCACGGGGAGTTGGTCTGCGGGCACGGGCTGCGGGCCGCACGCCGCGCAGTGAATGATCGGAGTGGGGCAGCCCCAGTAACGCTGGCGGCTGATGCCCCAGTCGCGCAGGCGGAACTGGGTCTTGCGGGTACCGTGGCCGGTACTTTCCAGATCGGCGACGATGGCGTCGAACGCCCCGGTAAAGGATCGGCCATCGTACTTGCCGGAGTTGATGGTGGTCAGGCCCTCTTTGTCCGCATACCAGGCCTGCCATTCGCTGGCGCTGAAGACTTTGTCTCCGGCGGCATAGACCGGCCTGACCGGCAGGCCGTACCTGTTGGCAAATTCGAAGTCGCGTTCGTCATGGGCCGGGACAGCCATCACTGCGCCTTCGCCGTAACCCCAGAGCACGTAGTTGGCGACAAAGACCGGCAGCCTGTCACCCGTCAGCGGGTGGATGACAAGCTGGCCGGTAGCCATCCCCTTTTTCTCCATGGTGGCCATGTCGGCCTCGGCCACCGAACCGGCCTTGCATTCGGCAATAAAAGCCGCCAGTTCCGGGTTGTCTGCTGCTGCGCGCTGGGCCAGCGGATGCTCGGCGGCGACAGCGACGTAGGTGGCGCCCATCAGGGTGTCCGGGCGGGTCGAATAGACCCTGAGCTGGCCGGCTTCGCCGATGGAGGGTTCGTCGTAGTCGAAGACGATGTCGGCCCCGAAGCTCTTGCCGATCCAGTTGCGCTGCATGGTCCTGACCTGCTCGGGCCAGCCGTCGAGGGTATCAAGGCCGCTGAGCAGCTCTTCCGCATAATCCGTGATGCGGAAGTAGTACATGGGAATTTCACGTTTTTCGACCAGTGCCCCGGAGCGCCAGCCACGCCCGTCGATGACCTGTTCGTTGGCCAGTACGGTCTGGTCCACCGGGTCCCAGTTGACGGTACCGTTCTTGCGGTAGATCACGCCCTTCTCGAACAGCCGGGTGAACAACCATTGTTCCCAGCGGTAGTAATCCGGCCGGCAGGTCGTGACTTCCCGTGACCAGTCAATGCCCAGCCCCAGGCTTTTCAGCTGGGATTTCATATAGGCAATGTTCTCGTAAGTCCATTTGGCCGGTGCGACCTGATTCTTCATGGCCGCGTTTTCGGCTGGCATGCCAAAGGCGTCCCAGCCCATGGGCTGCAGGACATTTTTGCCCTGCATCCGCTGGTAGCGGGCGATCACATCACCGATGGTGTAATTGCGTACATGCCCCATATGCAGCTTGCCGCTGGGATAGGGAAACATGGACAGGCAGTAAAAGCGTTCCCTGCCAGACTGCTCGCGGACTGCATAGGACTGGTTCTGTTCCCAGAGCATCTGGGCAGCGGCTTCGATTTCGCGGGGCTGGTACTGTTCGTGCATGTTAGCAATAGACATCGGCAGAAAGGACGGGCCAGTGCAGGCGTCTGCCGGAATGCGGGTGGCGGCAGGGCACTGGCGTGGAGACGCCGTAGCATACATGACGGGTGCTGTTCCAGGGAAACCTGATTTCCTGCCGGATGGCGGCCATCTGTCGATGGATGGAGCATTTTCGCGGCTAACGACTACGCTGAGGGCAAGACCCCCAGCCCAGAGGTGAGTGATGGATGAATTCCGGGAGGATGGGCCGGAGGATGACGACCTGTACGGGCACGTCCTGCAGCAGCTGTCCATGGCGCTGGCCGGAGCTTCGCCGGAGCAGGCAGACGACGAGCTGGCCGAGCTGGAAATCCATGGACTGAGCCCGGCCGAGGTGGAGCTGATCCATGCCTGGCTGCGCCATGACTGGCAGTGGCTGGCCGGCTGGCATGCGGCTGCCCGCCAGCAGGCGCAGCTGGCCCGGCGCCCGGCGGCTGTCCTGAAAAAGCGCCTGCCGGCCAGCCCGCCGGGCCGGCTGGGCCGCGAGCGCAATCCGCCGCTTTCGCATGGGTTGAGCTGCGCCATCTGTGGCAGCCAGGCCGACTGGCTGGTCCGCCCGGGGCTGGTGATCTGTCCGGTCTGTGGTTCGCAGCTGATGCGGGTCCGGGCCAGCGCCCGGCGCCCGTCCCGCCATTGATCCGTCCGGGGCTGGCATGTCGGTCCGCTATGTCCTGAAACAGCTTTTTCTGCTGCCGGGTGGCCTGCTCCTGTTATGTCTGCTGGGTGCCTGGCTGCGGGAGTACCGGCCCGCTGCAGGGCGCTTTTGTCTGCTGCTGGGCCTGGCCGGTCTGACCGGGATGTGTCTGCCGGTTTCGGTGGATCTGCTGGCCCGCCGGCTGGAGACAGAGCCGCCCCTGGTCCCGGAGCGCTGGGCTGGCCTGCATCAGGAAGCCGGGGCCATTGTGGTACTGGGAGGCGGCCGGGAAAGCGGTGACCCGGCTTGGGGCATGGACCAGCCGGGGTATATTGCTCTGGAGCGGCTGCGTTACGCTGCCCGGCTGGCCCGGGCTTCCGGGTTGCCACTGCTGGTATCTGGGGGACTGCACTTTGGCCGGGGCCCCAGCGAGGCCCGGATAGCTGCCGGGGTGGCCCGGGAAGACTTTTCCGTCACGGTGCGCTGGCTGGAGGAACAGAGCCGGACCACCTGGGAAAATGCCTTGTTCAGTGCCAGGCTGCTGCAGGGCGAGGGTATTTCCAGGGTGGTGCTGGTGACGTCAGCCTGGCATATGCGCCGGGCCCGCTGGTGTTTTGAGCGCAATGGCCTTCAGGTGGTGGCCGCACCCGTTGGCTTCTGGCAGGAGGCGGCTGACGGGCCGGGGGGCGGCTGGCTGCCGGAAGCCAAAGCCTTCTGGCAGAGCCGGATGCTGTTTAACGAGGCGCTGGGGCTGCAGGTTTATCCCTGGTTATATGGTGGAGCGGCGACGGCGCAGGAACGCCTGTAGCAGCAGGCCGGCACAGCACAGTGCCAGTGGCCAGGAGCCCCAGCGCAGCCAGGGGGTCAGGCCCTGCATGGGCTGCACCTCACCGCTCAGGACGGCTTCCTCGAAGCGTGGTGCCTGCCGGGTAATCCGTCCGAAGGGATCAATCAGTGCGGTGACGCCATTATTGGTGGCGCGAACCATCCAGCGGCCCGCCTCAAGGGCCCGCATCCGGGCCATCTGCAAATGCTGTAGCGGACCGATGGAATGGCCGAACCAGGCATCATTGCTGATGGTCAGCAGCAGGTGGCTGCGGGCCGCCATGGCGGCGGCGAAGTCCGGGTAGACCACTTCATAGCAGATATAGGGGGCGATCCGGTAGCCATGGGCTTCGGGCAGCGGCTGGTCGTCCGGCCCCCGGGCAAAGTCGGACATCGGCAGGTTGAAGAAGTCGATCAGGCCGCGCAGCAGGTCCTGCAGGGGTACATATTCTCCGAAGGGCACCAGCTTCTGCTTGAGGTAGTCCCCCTGACCTTCGCCCAGCACGGTCAGTGCATTGTAGTAGTGCAGTTCGCCGGCAGCATCAGGCTGGCGGAGCGGCAGGCCGGTTACCAGAGCGGTATGCCGGCTGCGGGCAAAGCGTTCCAGCAGCGGCAGGAAGCCCAGCCGGGCTGCCTGGTCTTTCAGCATGGGAATGGCAGTCTCTGGCCAGACCAGCAGGTCAGCCTGCGGGCTGGCAACACTCAGGTCCCGGTACAGGGCCAGCTGGCGCAGCTGCTGCTGTGGATCCCATTTCAGCGACTGGCTGATATTGCCCTGGATGGCGACGACCTTAAGGGTTTCGCCAGCCGGCTGGGTCCAGCTGCGGTCATTCAGTGGCAGGGCCGCCAGCCAGGGGGCTGCCAGCAGCACCAGGGCAACTCCGGGCCGCCTGCCCCGCTGGCAAAGGCCGGGCAGGCTGGCCAGCAGGGCGGCGCTCAGGGCCAGAATAAAGCCGATCAGCCAGACGCCCCCCAGCGGAGCATAACCCCGCAGCGGGCCTTCCAGCTGGCTGTAACCCTGATACAGCCAGGGAAAACCGGTCAGAAACCAGCCGCGGAAGGCGTCCTGGGCGGTCCACAGGGCGGCGAACGTCAGGGCATTGCTGCAGGGTGCCTGCGCCAGGCGCAGCCAGCGGGCCCACAGCCAGGCGGGCAGGGCAAAAAACAGGGCGACAGCAGCGACAAACGCCAGAATCAGCAAGGCAGCCAGCCAGGCGGGTGCACCGCCGAACTGCTGGATGCTGACGTAGATCCAGCTGGTGCCGGCGCCATAGAGGCCAAAGCCAAAGCACCAGCCGCGCTGCAGGGCCTGGCGGGGTGCCAGGTCGTGCAGGCTGGCGTAGTACAGGGCCAGGGAGAGCAGTGCCAGCGGCCAGCAGTCAAACGGGGCCAGCGCCGGCGTGGTCAGGGTACCGGCCAGCAGGGCCAGCAGGTTTCCCGGCCAGCCGGGGCGGAAAATCCGGTGCATGGAAACGCTCATGGGCAGATCCGGGGTGGGGGCGCCGTGGCGCCCGGGGGTTCAGGCTTTTTTCGGGCTGTCCTGGGGATCCAGCCGGGTCAGGCTCAGCAGGTGAATCCGCCGGCTGTCTGCATTGAGGACCCGCAGGCGGAAATCGCCAATCTCGGTGCTCTCGCTGCGCCGGGGCAGGTGACCAAACAGCCGGGTTACCAGCTGGCCGACCGTTTCGGACTGCTCCGGAGAAAAGTGGCTGTCAAACAGCTCGTTGAACTGGTCGATGGGGGTTGAGCCCTTGACCAGATAGTCGCCATTGGGCAACTGGCGGATCCAGCTGTCATCATCGATATCGTATTCATCCTCGATATCGCCGACGATCTGTTCCAGCACGTCTTCAATGGTGACCAGCCCGGCCACACCACCGTATTCATCGACCACGATGGCCATATGGTTATGGTTGTCGCGGAAATCCCGCAGCAGCTCGTTCAGCCGCTTGAACTCCGGGACAAAGGCTGCCGGGCGCAGCAGGCTGCGGAGTGTCAGGTCGCGCTGGCCATCCCGGGCCAGCAGTGGCAGCAGGTCCTTGACCAGCAGCAGGCCCAGCACCTCGTCGGCACTGTCACCGATAACCGGGTAGCGCGAGTGGGCAGCCTCGACAATCAGGGGTAGCGCCTCCTGCAGGGTCATGTCCGCCTTCAGGCTGATCAGCTGGGAGCGGGGCACCATGATGTCCCTGGCCTGCAGGTCGGCCACCTGGATGGCTCCCTCCACAATGGACAGCGCATCGCTGTCCAGCAGGCCGTTGCGGCTGGCTTCGCGCAGCAGCGCCAGCAGCTCCTCACGACTTTTGGGTTCATGGGCAAATGCCTGGGTGATTTTGTCAAACCAGGATCTTTGCCCGCCAGTCGATCGATCTTCGCTCATGTCCTTGACTCGCTGGTCCTCAGTAATCGGCCGGTCATTCGTCGCCGGCATAGGGGTCGGAATAGCCCAGTCCGGCCAGCAGCTGGCGTTCCAGGTTTTCCATTTCTTCGGCTTCATCATCGTCCAGATGGTCATGGCCCAGCAGGTGCAGGCAGCCGTGAATGACCAGATGGGCCCAGTGCGCTTCAGGCTGCTTGTGCTGTTCCAGGGCTTCCCGGATCACCACCGGGACGCAGATCACCAGATCCCCCAGCAGCGGAATATCCAGCAGGGGTTCGCCATCGGGGCCTTCCGGTATATCAGCCGGGAATGACAGGACGTTGGTCGGGTAATCCCTGTGGCGGTAGCGGTGGTTCAGGGCGCGGCCCTCGTCCTCATCCACCAGACGGATGGTCAGCTCCGAATCTCCGGGGCGCTGGCCCAGGGCCTGTTCGCACCAGCGCAGGAACCCGGCCCGCTCCGGAGCGGGCCCTTCGCTGGCCAGCTGCAGGTCAAGCTCGATCATGGCGGGGTTCCTGCGGAGGGGCCGGCGGGTTTTCAAAGGCTTCATAGGCTTCGACGATCCGCTGCACCAGCGGATGGCGCACCACGTCTTTGGGCTGGAAGCGGGTAAAGGAGATGCCCGGCACGTCTTTCAGGACATCCAGCACATGGGCCAGCCCGGAGCGGGTTCCCTTGGGCAGGTCAACCTGGGTGATATCGCCGGTAATCACTGCCGTCGAGCCAAAACCGATCCGGGTCAGGAACATTTTCATCTGTTCCATGGTGGTGTTCTGGCTTTCGTCGAGAATGATAAAGCTGTTGTTCAGGGTACGGCCGCGCATATAGGCCAGCGGGGCGATTTCAATCACCTGTTTCTCGATCAGCCGGGCTACATGCTCAAAGCCGAGCATTTCATACAGGGCATCGTATAGCGGGCGCAGGTAGGGGTCGATTTTCTGGGCCAGATCACCGGGCAGAAAGCCCAGCTTTTCACCGGCCTCTACGGCCGGGCGCACCAGCAGGATGCGCCGGACCTGTTCACGCTCCAGTGCATCCACCGCGCAGGCCACTGCCAGGTAGGTCTTTCCGGTCCCGGCCGGGCCAATGCCGAAGTTGATGTCGTTATCCAGGATGGCCTGCACATAGTGCTGCTGGTTGGCACCCCGTGGCCGGATCTGGCCCTTGCGGGAGCGCAGGCTGATTTCAGGGGTGGCCTGGGCTGGCTGTGCCAGCGCCTCCATGCCGGATTCCTGCAGGAACAGATGCACCAGTTCGGGTGTCAGTTCGCTGCTGCGGGTTTCCCGGTACAGGCGGCGCAGCAGGGCTTCGGCCGAGTGGATGGCAGGCTCCGGGCCGATCAGTTCGAACTGGTTGCCCCGGTTGCGGATTTCGATGGCCAGCCGCTGCTCGATCAGTCGCAGGTGTTCATCAAGGTGGCCGCAGAGGTTGAGGAAACGCGGGGCCTCGAAAGGCTCCAGGAGAAAGCGGTGAGTAGCGGGGGATCTGTTCAAGGTCGTGGCGCTGGCCGTCGGGCGGCTTGGGTGATAGAGGGTGAGCATAACCCCATGCCCGCCGTGGCGGAAGCAGGGAACGCAGGACTGTCCGGCCGTCCGGATGGCCGGCCAGGCCGGAAACCGGGCGGAAGGCCCGTCATGGCCTGCCTGACGGGCATCAGAGCGGTATGCCGCGCAGCGAATGGGGCAGGGCTTCTTCGATGCGGACGTTGATGAAATGGCCGATCAGGGCTGGATCACTGGCGCAGAAATTGACGATCCGGTTGTTTTCGGTGCGGCCCTGCAGCATGCCGGGGTCTTTTCTGGAGAAATCCGTGACCAGAATCCGCTGGATGCTGCCGACCATGCGCCGGCTGATGGCCTGTCCCTGCTGGTTGATGCGGTGCTGCAGGATCTGCAGCCGTTCCTTCTTGACCGTCTCCGGGGTGTCATCTGGCAGATCAGCTGCCGGTGTGCCTGGCCGGGCGCTGTACACAAAGGAGAAGGAAAAATCGAAGCCGGCCTCTTCAATCAGCTGCAGGGTCTGTTCGAAATCTTCCCGGGTTTCTCCCGGGAAGCCGACGATAAAGTCCGAGCTGATGCAGATATCCGGGACTGCCGCTTTCAGCTGGCGGATGCGCTCCAGATAATCCCGGGCGCTGTGGTTGCGCTTCATGGCTGTCAGGATCCGGTCCGAGCCGGACTGGACGGGCAGATGCAGGAATTTCACCAGTTCCGGCACCTCGGCATGGGCCCGGATCAGCGCGTCGGAAAACTCCAGCGGGTGGGAGGTGGTGTAGCGGATCCGCTCGATGCCGTCGACGGCGGCCACGGTACGAATCAGTTCAGCCAGGTCCGCCAGGTGGCCATCATGGGTCTGGCCCCGGTAGCCATTGACGTTCTGGCCCAGCAGGGTGACTTCCCGCACGCCGTTTTCCGCCAGATGCAGGACTTCAGCCAGCACGTCATCAAAAGGCCGGCTGACCTCCTCGCCCCGGGTATAGGGCACCACGCAGAACGAACAGTATTTGCTGCAGCCTTCCATCACGGAAACATAAGCACAGGGGCCATCCACCCGGGGCTCGGGCAGATGGTCAAACTTTTCGATTTCCGGAAAGGACACATCCACCTGCGGCTGGCGGCTGGCGCGGACGGCCGCAATCATTTCTGGCAGCCGGTGCAGGGTCTGGGGGCCAAACACCACATCCACATAGGGCGCCCGCTCGCGGATAGCGGCACCCTCCTGGCTGGCCACGCAGCCGCCCACACCGATGACCAGCTCCGGATTGGCCTGCTTCAGCTCCCGCCAGCGGCCCAGCTGGGAAAAGACCTTTTCCTGGGCTTTTTCCCGGATCGAGCAGGTATTGAGCAGGATCACGTCCGCCTCGGCCGGGTTGCCGGTCAGCTCCAGTGCCTGGGATTCACCCAGCAGGTCCGCCATGCGCGAACTGTCGTACTCGTTCATCTGGCAGCCGTGGGTTTCGATGAAAAGCTTGCGGGTCATGGGTGTGCGCGGGTCACTCGGGAAGGGCTGGCCATTATACGGCCTCGCCTGTCAGGCAGAAAGGCAGCAGGCCGTGCTCAGGGACCCAGGTCAGCGGCCTGCAGGCCATCCAGATAATCATGGAAAATCCGGCCCAGCACCTGGCGGGCGCCCTCCAGTTCTTCCGGGCGCATCTGGGCAGCGACCAGGTCGGCGGTATCCAGTGCTTCTTCCTCGCCGTTGACCGCGGCCATTTTCAGGACGATATAGGCTTGGATAGTGTTCGGCCGTACGCCTTCTCCCCGGAAATACATCAGGCCCAGCTGGTGCTGGGCGGCGGCATGACCTCTGGCCGAGGCCTGCTCAAACCAGTACAGGGCTTTTTTCAGGTCACGGGGACTGTACTGGCCCTGATAAAAGTACTCCCCCAGCTCATAGGCTGCCTGCAGGTTGCCCTGGCCGGCCTCCATCTGGCAATGGCGCAGGGCTTCCAGCCGATGGGCCGGTGCCATGCCCAGCTGGCAGTGGCGGGTTGCCGGAACCAGCAGGGAATTGCCGCTGGCCATGGCCAGCAGTGGCAAAAAAAGCGACAGGCTGCCACAAACCAGGTGGCGGCTGATGCGGGTCATGGCGGGCAGGGCCTCGACAGAAGGGCAGCGTCAGGAAGACAGTCTGCTGGAGGCTATTATGGCGGGGGGGACGGGCTGGTTACAAACCGGAGACACTGCATTTTCAGTGATCCAGTCGGCCTTTTCCCAACGTGCAGAAAAGGCCGGTACTGGCCAGTTATTTCAGGCTGGCAAAGGCCCGCCCGGCCGCAGTCAGGGTCAGGGCCAGTTCGGGCTCACCGTGGGCAATCGAGGTGAAGCCGGCCTCGAAAGCGCTGGGTGCCAGATAGACTCCTTCTTCCAGCATCCGGTGGAAAAAGCGGCGGAAGCGTTCCGCATCACAGGCCATGACTTGGCTGAAGTGGCTGATGGTTTTTTCGGTGCTGAAATACAGGCCGAACATGCCGCCCGCCTGGGTGGTGGTAAAGGGAATGCCGGCCGCATCGGCCCGTTCCTGCAAACCGGCCAGCAGACGGCGGGTATAGGCCTCCAGCTCCTCATGGAAGCCCGGGCGGCTGATCAGCTCCAGGGTGGTCAGCCCGGCGGCCATGGCCAGCGGGTTGCCGGACAGGGTGCCCGCCTGGTAGACCGGGCCCAGCGGGGCAATCTGCTCCATGATGTTCCGCTTGCCGCCAAAGCAGCCCACCGGCATGCCGCCGCCGACAATCTTGCCGAAGGTGGACAGGTCCGGGGTGATGCCATAGCGGGCTTGGGCGCCGCCCAGTGCCACCCGGAAACCGGTCATCACCTCATCGAATATCAGCACGATGCCATAGTGGTCGCACTGCTCGCGCAGCCCGTCCAGAAAGCCGGGCAGCGGTGGCACGCAGTTCATGTTGCCGGCCACCGGTTCAACAATGATGCAGGCCACCTCGTGGCCCACTTCGGCCAGTGTGGCCCGCACTGCGTCCAGGTCGTTGTAGGGCAGGGTCAGGGTATAGTTGGCCAGCGCTGCCGGTACACCGGGCGAGCTGGGGATGCCCAGGGTCAGGGCGCCGGAGCCGGCCTTGACCAGCAGGCTGTCGGAGTGACCGTGATAGCAGCCCTCAAACTTGATGATGGTGTCACGGCCGGTATAGCCCCGGGCCAGCCGGATGGCACTCATGGTGGCCTCGGTACCGGAGTTGACCATCCGCACCAGTTCCAGGGAAGGCACCAGCTGGCACAGCCGTTCGGCCACCCGGGTTTCCAGGGCCGTAGGCGCGCCATAGGACAGCCCGTGCTCCAGCTGGCGGCGTACTGCGTCCAGTACCTGCGGATGGCTGTGCCCCAGGATCATTGGCCCCCAGGAACCGACGTAATCCACATAGCGCCGGTCATCCTCGTCAATCACGTAGGCGCCTTGCGCATGTTTGAAAAACAGGGGAGTACCGCCGACGCCCCGGAAGGCCCGGACCGGAGAGTTGACGCCGCCGGGAATGTATTTCTGGGCATCATCGAACAGGGTGGCAGAACGGGACATGCGGAAATCCTCAGGATATTGAAGGGGGAAGATGGCCGTGGCGACAGGCCATGGCATCAGACCGGCATCATGGCTGCGCAGCGGTTAACGTGTAGTAGATGGTTCCCTGGCACTCAGATACGACACCCTGTTTGATCAGTGCCTCAATAGTTTTGGCATCCAGCTGTTTACGGAACAGGGCGTCCAGCATATTGGCCAGGGTCTGGTGTTTGCCGGGGCGGGCCCGGCCGGCTTTGTTGAGGTACTGGTGGATGTGGGCCAGCCGTTCTTTTTCGGACATTTGGGCGGGCAATCTGGCGGCGGTTTTGGGGCTCGCTGGATAGGTATTGGCCACAGGCGTTTGCAGGACTGGTTTTACAGGCTCTTTCTGGGGCATCTGTATGGCTGGAGGGATGGCACTGCTCCGGCGATTGGCCTGGATGCCCTGCTTGCGCAGATGCTGGAGCAGCGGATCGAAGCCAGTATCCCGGGTGATGACCAGAAACTGGCTGCCCGGGTTTCTGGCCGCCAGTTGCCCCATATAAAAGGCGATATGGAAATCCAGGGCATTTTTACCCGTGCTTTCAATCTGGATGTATTCGGCCCGGTTACCGAAAGCCTGTACCTGCCGGGCCAGCTCAACGCTGATCCGGGTCTGGGTTGCACCGACAAAAACCCGCAACTGATAGCCGGCTTCTTTCAGTGGATGAAGGGTATCTGGCTGGATATTTTCAAGATCAATCAGGGCGTAGCAGCTGGTCATGCGATTCCTTGCGCGGGGTTTCCGGAAACAGCCGGGCAAATGCCCGGGCGCGGCGTTCGGTTTCGGCGGCGCTGGAGGTGCCGAACACTTCGTGAACCACGGCCAGCAGATCCGCACCCTGTTCCAGTAGCCGGGCGGCATTGTCCAGGGTGATGCCACCAATGGCCACCAGCGGCAGCGGATAGCGGTTCCGGGCCTGGTGGAGCAGTTCCAGCGGTGCAGCCGGGGCGTCCGGTTTGGTTCTGGAGGAAAAAAACCGGCCAAAGGCCAGATAGCTGGCGCCTTCGGCCATGGCCTGGCCGGCCCGCGCCAGGCTGGCATGGCAGGTGGCGCCTATCACGGCTTGCGGGCCGAGCAGGGCCCGGGCCGCCGCCAGCGGGCCATCGGTCTGGCCGAGGTGTACCCCGGCCCCCACCAGACAGGCCAGTTCGGGGTCATCATTAATGATCAGCGTGGCGGCGTACTGCTGGCACAGCCGGCTCAGGGCTTCGGCTTCTGCCAGCCGGCGGACGCTGTCGGTGGATTTGTCGCGGTACTGGATGATCCGGGCGCCGCCCTCCAGCGCAGCCTGGACCCATGGCAGCAGCCGGCCACCGGCCAGCAGGGTGCTGTCAGTAATGGCATAAAGACCGTGCAGGGGCCGGGGCATCGGGGTTCTCCATCAAAGGTCAAGAGGCAGGCGCCGGGGAATGTACTGACCCCGCCCGGGGGCTTCCGCATCGCGCAGGGTTCGCCAGGTGTAGTCGAGCGCCGTATCAAGGGCTCCGGGCAACGCCTGGCCGAGGGCCAGCCGCCCGGCCAGCGTGCTGGCCAGGGTGCAGCCGGAGCCGTGATAGCTGCCGGGCAGTCGCGGGCAGATAAAGGTCTGGCGGGCACCTTCCCGGCTGTAATAGCGGTTGTGGACGCGGCTTTCATCACCATGCCCACCGGTAATCAGCAGATGGGGGACCTGCTCCAGCAGTGACCGGTCGCAGTCATCGGTACTGCCTTCGGGCAGTCCGGCCAGCATCCGGGCCTCCGGCAGGTTGGGGGTGGCCAGGGTGACCCGGGGCAGCAGCCGGCGGGCCAGCGCATCCACCAGCTCCTGCTGGCCCAGCGGACCGCCGCCGCCAGCAGTCAGAACCGGGTCGCAGACTACGGGCACTCCGGGCAACTGTTCCAGGAGGTCCAGTATGGTGTCCAGCATGGCCACGGAGCCGAGCATGCCCAGCTTGACTGCTGCGACCGGCAGGTCAGCCAGCAGGCAGCGGACCTGGGCCTGTACCCAGTCGCTGTCCAGTACCCGGAAGTCGTGAACATTGCAGGTGTCCTGGAGGGTCAGGGCGGTGATGACGGGCGCGGCGTGGCAGCCTTGGGCCTGCAGGGCTTCGATATCTGCCTGCAGGCCGGCGCCGCCACTGGGATCATGGCCGGACAGGCAGAGCACAACGGGGCGGGAGCAGTAAGGGTTCATATCAGCAGGGTCCGGAGAGTCAGGGGCGGACCGCCACCCTGGCCAGCAGGCGCAGGGAAGCCGAATAGTACCCCTCATCCGGGTCTGGCGGGGAGTCCGGGGCCGGCGGGCTGTCCAGCAGTCCGGCAATGGCCCGGATACCCGGTGAGGCCTGGTAGGGGGCCTGCTGGCTGGTTTCCAGATCAGTCCAGGCCGGCATCCGGTCGCCACAGCAGTGCCAGAGCTGGCGGAACGGCTCCAGCAGGGGCGAGCGGACGGGCGTATCGCCCCACACCAGATACAGGGGAATCCGTACGGCGTCATAACGGAAGCGTGCCGGCCAGCCGGGGGCGGGCAGCAGGCGGCCATCCGGGTACAGGGCCAGCCAGTCCGGGGGCAGCCGGTAGTGGCCAAAGCGGGCCCGGACCAGCAGTTGCAGGCTGTCGCGGATCAGCTGTTCCCAGCCTTCTTCCGGGGCCTGGCGGGCGAAGGCCAGCAGGGCCGGATAAATCAGGTAAGAGGGGTTCAGGACCAGGTGGTCATCCCGCTCAAAGCCCTGCAGGCCCGGTAGCAGCAGGTGGTAGCCGGCCTGCTGGCGGATCAGCTGGCGGGCGATGGTCTGGCGGATGGCCGTGGCGGACCGGGCATAGTCGGCATTCTGCCAGCGGTCAGCCGCCCGCTGCAGGGCCCAGGCGATCAGGATATCGCCATCGCTGGCGTTGTTCAGGTCCTGGACCGGCGGACTGGCCGCCGGGTCATAGCGCCAGGCAAACAGCGGCAGGTCCTGGCGCTGCAGGTTATGCCGGGTCCATTGCCAGATCTGCGCAAAGGTTTCCTGGTCAGCATGGGCTTCGGCCAGTACCAGGCCAAAACCCTGGCTTTCGGAATGGCTGACCTGGCCGTTGCCCCGGTCGATGACCCGGCCGCCCTCAATAAAGCGCTGGCGGTAAGCCAGCCAGTCCGGATCGTCCGGCTGGCGCGGATGGCAGCCCGGCAGGGCCAGCAACAGCAGCAGAAACAGCAGGACAGGACGCATAAGGGCTCCGGAACAGGCGGCGGCGACCGGGTCACTATAGCGGAAGCCCGGGCGGCGGGCCTGTTCGGCAGTGGGCCGGGCAGGCAAGATGGCGACCGTTACCGTAACCAGGACAACCGATGTGGATAATCCGGCAGAATCCTTTGTGGCGGTGCATTCCGCCGAGCAGGCTGTAGCACAGCTGATCCTTTGCCATGAGCGGGCGACGGCTGCCCTGGGCCAGGCCC
>DIDB01000151.1 GCA_002417905.1 Pseudomonadaceae bacterium UBA5811 | reverse complement strand
GGTTTTTAGGGGGCATTACCGAAATACCATGCCTGCCACCTTGAGAACCCTGCCGGCAGTCCTTGCACTGGCCACCCGGCTTGTTTCGGCTTCACCTGTCACCATTACTGCAGATCATGTGCCGCACGGACAACACCGTGTTTATGCCCATGAAATACACCATTCAGTACATTACCGGGCAAGGCAACACAGGTATCCTGCTATCAGAAACGCTTACCGCAACAGATTCTCTGTGCCTTACCAGATACACCCTACTTACCCCAAAGTGCCCAGCCACCATGGGCCTTATCAAAATACCAGCCCATCAAGGCATTAGTAATTCCTGGGTATCAAGCGCATGACCAAGGCTTGCCCGCAGCACAAAGTTTATTGGCAATAAATAAATCAATGCATCCTTTGAAATTTATTTGTTTCTATTTTTTTCAGACTCTGGCAAGCTAACTCCAGTCCGGACTAACCCCCGGACCCGGTAAGCCTCAGCGATTTGGCTTGCTCTTGAGACGCGAACCCTTATGCCCGCCCTTGTGGCGGGTTTTTTTATGCCCTTCCCCGGTCCCGGGTTGCCTGATATTTGCTAGAGCAGACAGGTTCTGCAGGCCCATCAGGCCTGCAGCGGTTGCCAGCACATGATTAATTTACAGAAAGGTCAAGAAATGTCAGACAATCAGGACAACATGGTCATTTTTGATATGACCGACGCGTTTATCGAAGTCGCCAACCGGCTGCTGAAAGAGGATGAGCAGGATCTCGGTCATGTCAGTACCGCTCTCCGCTATGCTGCTGCCCGGTTCAGTGCCTATGAAGCGGCCTGCAAGTTTCCCGGGCTGGCCATGGAAAAAGGCCGGCTGCAACAGTGGTATGCCAATCAGTTTACCGACATGCTTGATGAAAATCTGACTGAACAGGTAGCGTCTTCCGGACAGAACTTTATCGTTGAAATGTCGGAGGAATAAAACCCCCGGGAAATCCGGCCTGCCCGGGTTTCCCGGCCTGCTTCCTGCCTCAGGACACCAGCACGGCAGCGCCCTGGAAACGTCCTGCCCGCAGATCGGCCAGGGCTTCATTGGCCTGACGCAACGGATATACCCGGGTATCAGCCCGGATACCGGCCTCCGGAGCCAGCCGGAGAAACTCGATGGCATCCGCCCGGGTCAGGTTGGCGACCGAAATAACCTGGCGCTCTTCCCAGAGGATGGCATAAGGAAACTGGGGAATATCGCTCATATGAATACCAGCGCAGACCACCCGCCCCCCCTTGCGTACCGCCTGCAGGGCCAGCGGAACCAGCGACCCTACCGGAGCAAAGATAATGGCTGCATCCAGCCGCTGCGGGGGCATCTGCCCTGAACTGCCAGCCCAGACAGCCCCCAGCGATAAAGCATGGGCCTGGGCCGCATGGTCTTCCGGCTGGGTAAAGGCATACACCTGCCGGCCCTGCCAGCGCAATACCTGAGCCAGCAGATGAGCGGCCGCGCCAAAACCATACAGGCCGATCCGCTGGCCATCACCAGCCATTTTCAGCGAGCGCCAGCCAATCAGTCCGGCACACATCAGGGGAGCGGCAGCTACCGGGTCAGCAAAACCGGCCAGGCTGAAAGCATAATCCGCATCAGCCAGCAGATGGGTAGCAAAGCCACCATCCCGGGTAAACCCGGTGAACTCCGGCGCATCACAAAGGTTTTCATGGCCGGAAGCACAGTACTCGCAATGTCCACAGGTATGCCCCAGCCAGGGGATACCCACCCGGGCACCTACAGCATGCCCTGTCACCCCCGGACCCAGCGCCAGCACCCGGCCAACCACTTCATGCCCGGGAATCACCGGATAGTGAGCATGGGGCAACTCACCATCCACCACATGCAGGTCCGTACGACAGACCGCGCAGGCTTCCACCTGCACCAGCAGTTGCCCGGCTCCCGGCACCGGCAATGGCCGGCTTTCCCATTGCAGGGGTGTACAGGCCCGGTGCAGGACCATCGCCCCCATTTCCGCAGTTACGCTCATTATGGCTCTCCCGGATTACTGGCCAGTAATGGCCCGATAACGGC
Organism: Pseudomonadaceae bacterium UBA5811; assembly: GCA_002417905.1. Classification (GTDB taxonomy): domain Bacteria; phylum Pseudomonadota; class Gammaproteobacteria; order Pseudomonadales; family Pseudomonadaceae; genus Azomonas. The sequence goes on along the minus strand of DIDB01000151.1, from coordinate 3,542 downwards.
GCTGGAACTCTTCGTATGACAGGCCACGCTCATTCATCAGCTGCTGCAGCTGCTGCGCTTGCCACTGATCCCGGCTGACGCCCGCTCCAGCAGTCCCCGCCGTATACCCTGATCCCGTACTGGCTGCGGCACCAGTCTCCTCCTCGTAGACCGGATTACCTTCTACTTCAATGTAATCCCGGCCATAGATCATCGGAATCCACCACCATCCGCGCTTGATGGTCATATCCGACAGGGCCACCGCTCCAGGCGCCTGTTCAATGGCATTGTCCATGGCTTCTTTCAGGTTGGGAAACAAGGCCGTCGGGACAAACGACACAATATGTACCGTATCCCGGCCCATCACCCGCTGATGGGTGTCTACCCGATAATGAGCTGACTTGATGTCCATATTTTTGGTGGAAGCAACGGTCATGTCCCCAATCCGGGTTATGCAGCCAGACAGCAGCACGGTACACAGCAAAAACATCCAGCGGTTTTTCAAGGAAAAGTCCTTTTTCAGCCTGTTATTTCACGACCAGATCACACTGGCCAGCCCTGTTAAATAATAGCCCGGCGGCCCTCTTTTTTCGGTGCACCAGCTCCCGCTACAGGCAGAAAATCCGGACAGCAGAACCTCCCGGAGCCGTTACAATAAGTGCCCCTCACTAAATGACCTAGCCTGATTTCCCATGCCCAACCCACACAGTCTGGAGCTGCTGAGCCCGGCCCGCGATGTTTCCATTGCCCGCGAAGCCATCCTGCACGGTGCCGATGCCATCTATATTGGCGGTCCCGGTTTTGGCGCCAGACATGGGGCCAGCAACAGCCTGGCAGACATTGCCGGGCTGGTCTGCTTTGCCCGGGCATATCGGGTCAGGATCTTTGTCACCCTGAACACCATCCTGCACGACGATGAGCTGAAAACAGCCCGTCAGCTGATCTGGCAGCTTTACGAGGCGGGGGTTGACGCCCTGATCGTGCAGGATATGGGCATTCTGGAAATGGATATTCCACCCATCGAGCTGCATGCCAGCACCCAGTGCGATATCCGCACCCCGGAAAAAGCCCGCTTCCTGGCCGATGCCGGTTTTTCACAACTGGTGGTTGCCCGGGAACTGAGCCTGCCCCAGGTCCAGAAAATCTGTGCCAGCACGGACGCCACCATTGAATTTTTCATCCACGGCGCCCTCTGTGTAGCTTTTTCTGGCCAGTGCTACATCTCCCATGCCCAGACTGGACGCAGTGCCAACCGGGGAGACTGCTCCCAGGCCTGCCGCCTGCCCTATACCCTGAAAGACAGCGAGGGCCGGGTGGTGGCCTACGAAAAACACCTGCTGTCACTCAAGGACAATAACCAGACTGCCAACCTGGAGGCCCTGGTCAATACCGGCGTGCGCTCTTTCAAGATCGAAGGCCGCTATAAGGACATGGGATACGTCAAAAATATCACGGCCTGGTACCGGCAGCAGCTGGACCGGATTCTCAGCCAGCAGCCCCATCTGGCCCGTGCCTCCAGCGGGCATACGGAGCACTTTTTTATCCCGGACCCGGAGCGCACCTTTAACCGGGGCAGCACGGATTATTTTGTCAACGCCCGCCAGCCAGACATCGGTGCTTTTGAGACGCCAGCATTTACCGGCCTGCCCATCGGCGAAATCACCAGCGTGAGCCGGAAACACTTGACCGTGCGGAGCAGGGCTTCCCTTGCCAATGGCGATGGACTGAATATCCTGCACAAACGGGAAATTACCGGCTTCCGGGCCAGCGTGGTCACGCTGCTTGACACCACGGAACACCAGGGAGAAACCTGCTGGCAATACCGGATTGAACCCCATGAACTACCAGAACAACTCCGCCAGCTGCGCCTGCCCTATCCCCTGAACCGCAACCTGGACCACAACTGGCAACAGGCCCTCAGCAAAACCTCGGCGGAACGGCGGATCGGAGTGAGCTGGCAGGTACAGCTGCAGCAGGAACAACTGGAGCTAACCGTCACCAGCGAAGAAGGCATCCGCTACAGCCAGACCATACAGGGCCCCTTCGCACCTGCCAGCCAGCCAGAACAGGCCCTGCAGCAACTGCGCAACCAGCTGGAGCGTCTGGGCACCACCATCTACCATGTGCAGCGCATTAACCTTCAGGCTGAACAGGCCTTTTTTATTCCGAACTCACAACTAAAAAACCTGCGGCGCGACGTTATCGCAGGCCTGGATGCCGCCCGGCTGGCCAGCTACCCACGGGGCCAGCGCAAACCTGCCTGTACCCCGCCGCCTCTTTATCCGGAAACTCACCTGAGCTTTCTGGCCAATGTTTACAATGAAAAATCCCGGGCCTTCTACCAGAAGCATGGTATTCAGCTGGTTGCTGCGGCGTACGAAGCCCATCAGGAAGCCGGGGATGTGCCCCTGATGATTACCCGGCACTGCCTGCGCTTCTCCTTCAACCTTTGTCCCAAACAGGCCAGAGGCATGCAGGGCGTCCAGAACCGGGCCGAGCCCATGCAACTGCTCCACCAGAATGAAGTTCTGACCCTGCAGTTTGACTGCAAGGCCTGCGAGATGCATGTCATGGGCCGGATCAAAAAACAGGTTCTGGATCTGCCGCCTCCCGGCAGTCATGCAGCAGAACAGTCAGGCTAAAGAAACAGGCGGCCCTATGATTTTCTGGAGCACTTGCACAGAGTTAACCAGGCCAGTGGCACGAGCAGAACCAGGGCAATAGACAACCTGGGCAGCAGGGCCACCAGCGTGGCGGCCACGATGCTGACCACGAACATAAACGCCAGATCTACCAGAATAGCCTGATTTTCAGGCAGAGAGGCCAGCTTTTCTTGCACAGCACAGCTATTTCCCGCCACACAGCGGCCTTTCATCCGGTGAGTGGCAACAAATTTCATGAAGTTCAGCAGAATCATCCTGCGCTCTCTTTCAGACGGATATTGAGGTTTATGCACTCTGCGGCAGACGGGCACAGGATGCAATCCATACACGGTCAATCCCCGGCCGGACTGGCCAGAGTCTGACTCCAGTACACCACAGCCCGGCCCGCCGGATTGAGCGCATAAGCCGCTCCCATCTCTGTAAAAGCCGGATTCATGATATTGGCGCAGTGCTCCGGACTGGCCATCCATGCAGCCACCACAGCCTGACCGGATGACTGCTGGCCTGCAATATTTTCCCCGGCATGGCTCCAGTGATACCCCGCCTCCCGAAGGCGCTGGCCTACCGTCTGCCCCTGCCGGTCAAGATGACCAAGATAGTCATGCTGCGCCATCTCACGGCTATGTCGCCAGGCGGCCTCTGCCAGACGGGCATTCCAGCGCAGTGCCGGCACAGCATAAAAAACTTCGCGGCCACAACGTTGCGGTTTCCGGCGCAAGGCATTGATCTGCTCCAGAATCACTTGCCCTTCAACCTGCCAGCTTCCCAGCTCAGCTGTTATAACCGGTCTGGCCCAAATCAGCTGCCACTGGCCACCCTGATGGCGGATACCCAGCTCGGTATACACGGAACTGACCAGCAGCTCGCAATCCTGGTCCACCCTGCCTCTTATACCCATCT
>DIDB01000132.1:7237-7465 GCA_002417905.1 Pseudomonadaceae bacterium UBA5811 | reverse complement strand
CCGGGAACCCCCGGCCCGCTCGGCCGGGGGTTCCCGGTGTCCTACCGTATCAGCCTGCAGGTATTTCCATGCCCGACTATCGCTCGAAAACCTCCACCCACGGCCGCAATATGGCCGGTGCCCGTGCCCTGTGGCGGGCCACCGGGATGAAGGACGGGGATTTCCAGAAGCCCATCATTGCCATTGCCAACTCTTTTACCCAGTTTGTACCCGGCCATGTCCACCTCA
>DIDB01000132.1:1835-7149 GCA_002417905.1 Pseudomonadaceae bacterium UBA5811 | reverse complement strand
CCCAGTTCGTACCCGGCCATGTCCACCTCAAGGATCTGGGGCAGCTGGTGGCCCGGGAAATTGAGAAGGCCGGGGGCGTAGCCAGGGAATTCAATACCATTGCCGTCGATGACGGCATCGCCATGGGCCATGACGGCATGCTGTATTCCCTGCCCTCCCGGGAGATCATTGCCGACTCGGTGGAATATATGGTCAATGCCCACTGCGCCGATGCGCTGGTGTGCATTTCCAACTGCGACAAGATCACCCCCGGCATGCTGATGGCGGCCCTGCGCCTGAATATCCCGGTGGTGTTTGTGTCCGGGGGGCCGATGGAGGCCGGTAAAACCCGGCTGTCCCGGCATGGGCTGGACCTGGTGGATGCCATGGTGATTGCCGCAGACAGCAGCGCCCCGGATGAGCAGGTGGCAGAGTACGAGCGCAGTGCCTGTCCCACCTGCGGCTCCTGCTCGGGCATGTTTACCGCCAACTCGATGAACTGCCTGACCGAGGCCCTGGGCCTGTCCCTGCCGGGCAATGGCACCCTGGTGGCGACCCATGCCGACCGCCGGGAGCTGTTCCTGGAAGCCGGGCGGACCATTGTTGAACTGTGCCGCCGCTACTACCAGCAGGGCGACGAATCCGTGCTGCCACGCCGCATTGCCAGCCCGGCAGCCTTTGCCAACGCCATGACCCTGGATATCGCCATGGGTGGCTCCACCAACACCATCCTGCACCTGCTGGCCGCCGCCCAGGAAGCCGAGGTGCATTTTGACCTGCGGGCCATTGATGCCCTGTCACGCAAGGTTCCGCAGCTGTGCAAGGTGGCGCCGAACACGCCGGAATACCATATCGAGGACGTGCACCGGGCCGGTGGCATCATGGGCATTCTGGGCGAACTGGCCCGGGCCGGGCTGCTGGATACCTCGGCGGCCACCGTGCACAGCCCGAGCCTGGCCGAAGCGCTGGCCCGCTGGGATGTCCGGGTTAACCCGGAGGAGCCGGTCCATACCTTCTTCCGCGCCGGCCCGGCCGGCATTCCCACCCAGGAGGCTTTCAGCCAGAACGCGCGCTGGGACAGCCTGGATCTGGACCGGGCCGAAGGCTGCATCCGTGATCTGGCCCATGCCTTTTCCACCGAGGGCGGGCTGGCCGTGCTGTACGGCAATATCGCCGAGGATGGCTGCGTGGTAAAAACCGCCGGAGTGGATGAATCCATTCTGGTCTTTGAAGGCCAGGCCCGGGTTTTTGAAAGCCAGGACGCCGCTGTCAAGGGCATTCTGGCCGACGAGGTACAGCCCGGCGAGGTGGTGATCATCCGTTATGAAGGGCCGAAAGGCGGGCCAGGCATGCAGGAAATGCTCTATCCCACCAGCTACCTGAAATCCAGGGGGCTGGGCAAGCAGTGTGCCCTGCTGACCGACGGCCGCTTCTCCGGCGGGACCTCCGGGCTGTCCATCGGCCATGCCTCGCCAGAAGCAGCCGCCGGCGGCGCCATTGGCCTGGTGGAGAATGGCGACCGCATCCGGATCGACATTCCGGGGCGCAGCATCCGCCTTGAGGTCAGTGATGATGAGCTGGCCCGGCGCCGCACTGTCCAGGCGCAGAAAGGCTGGAAACCGGCCCGGCCCCGGGCCCGCCAGGTCACCACGGCCCTGAAAGCCTATGCCCTGCTGGCCACCAGCGCCGACAAGGGTGCCGTCCGCAACCGGGCACTGCTGGAGGGCTGATCCCGTTCTGCCCGGCCAGTGCCGGGCTATTGCAGGGATTTGCGCAGCCGGCTGAGGGCCGCCACAAAAAATGCCCCGCCGATCAGGGTGATGGCCAGCAGCCGGGGCCAGAGAATATCCAGGCCCGCCCCCCGGAAAAACACCCCCTGGGCCAGTTCGATCAGGTGGGTGGTGGGGGCAATCACCATGACGTTCTGGACCACCTCCGGCATGCTTTCCCGGGGGGTGCGCCCGCCGGAAAGAATCTGCAGCGGAATCAGGGTCAGGATGATCAGCAGCCCCAGCTGCGGCATGGAACGGGTCACCGTGCCGAAAAAGATGCCAATGGAGGTGGTGGCAAACAGGTACAGGCAGACCGCCAGCAGAAACAGCAGCATGGAGCCCTGCAACGGCACCTGCAGCCAGCCCTGCACCACTGCCTGCAGCGACAGCACGGTGGCCAGCAGCACCACCAGCCCCATCGCCCAGACCTTGGCCAGCATGATTTCCACTGGAGTGACCGGCATCACCAGCAGATGCTCGATGGTGCCGTGCTCGCGCTCGCGGATCACGGCCGCACCGGTCAGCACAATGGACAGCATGGTGATCTGGTTGACGATTTCATTGACGGCGCCAAACCAGACCCGCACCAGGTTGGGGTTATACAGGGTCCGCACCACGGCCTGCACCGGCTCGCCGGCTTCCGCATCCTGCCGGTAGCGCGCGGCAAAGGCGCTGATTTCCTGGCTGAGAATCTGCTGGATATAACCGGCCCCGGTAAAAGCCTGGCTGACCTGGGTGGCATCCACATTGAGCTGGAGCGCCGGACTGCGCCCGGCCAGCAGGTCCTGCTGGAAGTTGACCGGAATATCCAGGGTAAAGGTATACAGCCCGGCGTCCATGCCTTCATCCATTTCGGTCCGGTCGATATACACCGGCGCCACAAAATAGGGTGGCTGCAGGGCGTCCACGATCCTCCGGGAAACCGTGGAGCGGTCTTCATCCACAATGGCAATGCTGGCCCGGTACAGGGTTTCCGGCAGGCTGGTGGCGCTGGCCACAATCCCCAGGCTGAAGGCATACACGATCAGCAGCATCAGCGCCGGGTCCCGGGCCAGGCTGCGCAGCTCCTTGATGCCCAGCTGCAGGATATTGTCCAGATGGCGGTACATCTCAGCGCTCCTGCTTGGCCAGCCCGGCCACACTGGCCAGGGTCAGCACCGGAATGGCCAGCAGCAGCGGCACAAACCAGGGCGCCAGTTCGGCCAGCCCCAGCGCCTTGGAAAAGGCCCCCCGGCTGATGGTCATAAAGTGGCTGGTCGGGTAGAGCTGGCCCATCAGGGCGCTACCGCCCTCCAGCGAGGAAACCGGCGAGAACAGCCCGGAAAACTGCAGCGCCGGCAGCATGGTGGCAATGGCCGTCCCAAAAATGGCGGCAATCTGGCTGCGCATCAGCGAAGACAGCAGCAGCCCCAGCCCGGTGGAGCAGCAGATGTACAGCAGGGCCCCGAGGCTCAGCCCCAGCAGGCTGCCCTTGAGCGGTACTTCAAAGAAAAACACCGCCAGGGCCACCATCAGGAAGAAATTGATCATCCCCAGGCCAACATAAGTCAGCTGCTTGCCCAACAGGAATTCCAGCCGGGTCACCGGAGTGACATAAAAATTGGTGATGGAGCCCAGCTCCTTTTCCCGCACCACCCCCAGCGCGGTGAGCATGGCCGGAATCATCATCAGCATCAGCGGCAGGGTGGCCGGCACCATGGCCGGCAGGCTTTCCACATCCGGGTTGTAACGGTAGCGCAGGGCCACATCAAACAGGGACGGCTGCAGTGTGCCGGTTTCCCGGGCCAGCTGCTGCAGGTAGCTGCTGTGAATGCCCCGGACATAACCGAGGATGGTATCGCTGCGGGTCGGCATCGCCCCGTCCACCCACAGGCCGATCTCCGGCGTGTCGTTACGCTTCAGGGTGCGGCCAAAATCCGGCGGAATCTCGATGGCCAGGCTGACCTCACCGCTGCGCATCCGCTGCTCCAGCTCCGCATAGCTGTACAGCGGTGACAGCTCGGTAAAGTAGCGCGAGCCGGCGATATTCAGCAGGTACTCCTGGCTGGTGGTGGTCTGGTCGCGGTCCAGTACCGCATAGCGCAGATGCTCCACATCCAGATTGATCCCATAGCCGATAAAAAACATCAGCATCAGGGTGCCCAGCAGCGCCAGGGTGGCGCGAAACGGGTCGCGGCGCAGCTCCATGGTTTCCCGCAGGCTATAGCTGAACAGGCGGCGCAGGCTGAACCGGGCCGGTGGCTCCGTGGCTGCAGTCCGAACCGGCGCAGCGGGCGCTGGCCCGGCTTCCGCCGGCGTTCCGGCTCCGGCACTGGCATCCCGCAGGTAGGCAATAAAGGTTTCTTCCAGGCTGTCCAGCCCGCGCCGGGCCATCAGTTGCTGCGGCGTATCGCTGGCCAGCACCCGGCCGGCATGCATCAGCGAAATCCGGTCGCAGCGCAGTGCTTCGTTCATGAAGTGGGTGGAAATAAAGATGGTCACCCGGTCCTGGCGTGACAGCTGGACCAGCAGCTCCCAGAACCCGTCCCGGGCCACCGGGTCCACCCCGGAGGTGGGTTCGTCGAGGATCAGCATTTCCGGGTTGTGGATGACCGCCACCGCCAGCGACAGCCGCTGGCGCACCCCCAGCGGCAGGTTTTCCGGCAGGCTGTCCTCCACCGCCTCCAGCCCGAAGCGGGCCAGCATTTCCCGGATGCGCGGCTCGCGCCGGGCAGCCGGCAGGTGAAACAGCCGGGCATGCAGTGCCAAGTTCTGGCGCACGCTCAGCTCGCTGTACAGGGAAAAACCCTGGGACATATAGCCAACCCGCTGCCGGGTCTGCAGGTCTCTGGGATCTACCGGCTGGCCAAACAGGAAGGCCTCCCCCTCCGAGGCCGGCAGCAGCCCGGTCAGCATTTTCATGGTGGTGGACTTGCCGCAACCATTGGAGCCGAGAAAACCGAAGATTTCCCCGCGCTCGATGCGGAAATCCACATGATCCACCGCCACAAAGTCGCCAAAGCGCCGGGTCAGGCCATGGGCCTCAATGGCCACGCTGCTGTCCGGTGGCCGGGGCGGAATCTCCAGCTCCCGGTGGCCGTGGCGTTTCTCCGGCGGCAGCAGGGCCACAAAGGCCTGCTCCAGCGTGCTGCGTCCAGTCTGTTCCAGCAACGCACCCGGCGCGCCGGTGGCCAGCACTTTCCCGGCATCCATGGCCACCAGCCAGTCAAAACGCAGGGCTTCGTCCATATAGGCGGTGGCCACCATCACGCTCATTTCGGGCCGTCCGGTCCGGATATGGGCAATCAGCTCCCAGAACTGGTTGCGGGACAGCGGGTCCACCCCGGTGGTCGGCTCGTCCAGGATCAGCAGGTCCGGATCATGGATCAGCGCACAGCACAGGCCGAGCTTCTGCTTCATCCCGCCGGACAGCTTGCCGGCCGGACGGCCGGTAAAGGGTGCCAGACCGGTGCTGCGGGTCAGCTCGGCGATCCGCCACGCCCGCTCGGCCCGGTCCTGGCCAAACAGCCGGCCAAAAAACGCCAGGTTTTCTGCCACCGTCAGGGTGGGATAGAGGTTTTTGC
>DIDB01000132.1:0-1782 GCA_002417905.1 Pseudomonadaceae bacterium UBA5811 | reverse complement strand
GCCCACCCCATCCGGACCGATCAGCCCGACCATCTGCCGGGCCGGCACACGCAGCGCCAGGCCATCCAGGGCACAGACGGCCCGGTAATGCAGGCTGACCTGCTCCAGCACGGCGACCGGAGCGGCCTCCCGGTTCATTGGGGAATCCGGATCTGCAGGGCTTCCGGCCAGGGCTGCGCCGGATCAAGCCGCACATAAGCCAGGCCCGGCAGACCGGTTTTCACCTGATCCCAGTATTTCCGCAACAGCTCCGGCGTCAGCCGGGCCTTGATCCGGAACATCAGCTTTTCCCGTTCGTTGCGGGTTTCCACGGTCTTCGGGGTGAACTGGGCCACACTGGCCACATAGCTGACCCGGGCCGGAAACACATACTGCGGAAAGGCATCCAGCACCAGCCGGACCTCCTGCTCCAGCCGGACCTGACCCGCCTCGCTGGTGGGCAGGAAAAAGGTCATATACACGTCCGTCAGGTCAATCAGGTTCAGCACCTTGCCCCCGGCGCCCAGCACCTCGCCCGGCTCGGCGATCCGGTACTGCACCCGGGCCAGAACCGGGCTTTTCAGCAGGCTGTCGCGGATATCCGCCTCCAGTCGCTGTACCGCCGCTTTTGCGGCCGCCAGCGCGGATTCCTTTTCGGTCACCCCGGTGCGGGCAGCTTCCACGGCGGCCCGGGCAGACAGCACCTGGGCGCGGGCCGACTCCAGGGTGGCCCGGGCGCTGAGCTGGCTGGCGCTGGCATCATCCAGCTGCTGGCGGGACATGGCGCTGTTTTCTGCCAGCACCCGGGTCCGCCGGTAGCGCTGGCCGGCCACCGTCAGCTCGGCCTGGCGCTGGGCCACCACGGCCCGGGCACTGCTGTGCTCGCTCTCGCGCTGGGCCACTACCGCCCGGGCGGTCAGGATGGCCGTTTCCGCCTGGCGCACCTCGGCCACCGCCTGGGCCCGCTGCGCCTCCAGACTGGCGGTATCCATATACACCAGCACTTCGCCGGGCTGGACAAAATCCCCCTCGTCCACCTCGACCTGCCCGATCCGGGCGGCCAGCTTGGCAGCAATGTCGATTTCCGTGGCTTCAATCCGGCCATTACCGCTGGCAAAGCCCGGCCCGAACCCGGCCGGATGCAGAAAGGTCCAGCCCCAGAAGCCGCCACCGCCCAGCAGAAGCACTCCGGCCAGCAGCCGGAGCCCGAGTGTTTTTTTGTTGGCTGTCATTCAGGCTCCATGCCGCAGGCAACTCAGGAAAATTCCGGCCCCGTCTGGCGTTCCCAGACCTCGGCCACCCAGGCCGGCCCTTCCGGACTGGCGGCATGGAGCCGGGCAGACTGCCGCTGCCACTGCCCGTCCTGCCAGTCCGGGAAAAACACATCCCCCTCCGGGGCCAGCGCCACCCGGGTCAGGTAGAGGCGCCGGGCCAGCGGCAGCCCTTCGGCAAACAGCTGGGCACCACCAATCAGCATCACCTCTGCCACACCCCGCTCTGCCGCCCACTGCTGGCCCCGGCTCACTGCCGCGGCAAGGCTGGTAAAACTTTCCGCACCTTCGCAGCAAAGCCCGGGCTGGCGGCTGACCACCAGGTTCAGCCGGCCCGGCAGCGGGCGGCCCAGCGAGTCCCAGGTCTTGCGGCCCATGATGACCGGCTTGCCCAGGGTCAGCGCACGGAAGTGGCGCAGCTCCTCCGGCAAATGCCAGGGCATGCGGTTATCAACGCCGATTACCGAGTTCTCGGCAACCGCCACAATCAGGGCAAGCGGACAGGTCGTATTCATTGCGGCGACCATAGCAG
>DIDB01000047.1 GCA_002417905.1 Pseudomonadaceae bacterium UBA5811 | reverse complement strand
CAGTGCCCCGGTCTTTATCAGTCCGGTGGTCCGCAACCAGCAGGTGTATCACCGGGTCCGGCTCGGACCGGTTGCCTCTGCCAGCGAAGCCGCCCGGCTGGAGGACAGCGTGCGGCTGGCCCGGCTGGGTGAACCACGCCGGGTCAGCCCGGATTATTAACCCGGGCAGGCCGTCATGCTGTCCGCTCACAGAAAACTTGAGAAATGATGACTATCCGCCTTCTTGTGAAACGTCTTGTCCTCGCCGTCCTGTTCCTGGTTGCTCCGCTGGCGGGTGCCGAGCCCGTGGTTCCCGCACCACCGCAGATTGCCGCCACTGCTTATGTGCTGATGGATGCGGCCAGTGGCCAGGTGCTGATTGAAAGCAACGGTGACCAGCGGCTGCCCCCGGCCAGCCTGACCAAGCTGATGACTGCCTATATCGCCACCCTGGAGATCAACCGGGGCCAGATCCGGGAAAGCGACATGGTGACGGTCAGCGAGCGGGCCTGGCGTACCGGTGGTTCCCGGATGTTCCTGCAGGTCAATACCCAGGTTTCGGTGGGTGACCTGCTGCACGGCATCATCATTCAGTCCGGCAACGATGCCAGTGTGGCGCTGGCCGAGCATATTGCCGGTAGTGAGGATGCCTTTGCCGACATGATGAATACCACCGCCCAGCGGCTGGGCATGCATAACTCCCACTTTGTGAATGCTACTGGCCTGCCCAATCCGGACCATTATTCCTCGGCCCATGACATGGCCATTCTGGCCCGGGCTATCATTGATGAAGACCCGGCCCATTACGCCATCTATTCCCAGAAAGAGTTTTTCTGGAACAACATCAAGCAGCCCAACCGTAACCTGCTGCTGTGGCGTGACAAGACAGTGGATGGCCTGAAAACCGGCCATACCGATGAAGCTGGCTACTGTCTGGTGGCCTCGGCGGTACGCGATGGCGCACGGATGATCACCTCCATCTTCGGTACCCGCAGCGAGCAGGCCAGGGCCGCAGAAACCCAGAAACTGCTGACCTATGGTTTCCGTTTCTTCGAAACCCGGACCTTTTACAAAAAAGGCGTCGAGCTGGCCAAAGCCCAGGTCTGGAAAGGCCATACAGACCAGGTCTCTGCCGGACTGGCCACCGACCTGAGCATGACCCTGCCCCGGGGACAGATCGACAGGCTGGAGGCAACCCTGACCTTGAATCCGCAGCTGGTGGCCCCCATTCAGCAGGGAGACGTGATTGGGCGGGTGGATATCCGCTCGGGTGACGACGTGCTGCGCAGTGCTGATCTGGTCGCCCTGCAGGGCGTTGAGGAAGGGGGCTGGTTCCGCCGCATCTGGGACAGCATCCGCCTGTTCATTTACGGTTTGTTCAACTGAGATTCTTTGCAGAACGGGCTGGCCCACCGGGCCGGCCTGTTTTTCGTGACGCAGGAAGGGGCTGGCATGACAACGGAAACGGTGCAGGCACCGAAGATAGAGTTTCCCTGTACGGACTACCCGATCAAGGTGATTGGTACGGCGGCCGGGGATTTTGCAGACATGGTCTTTGAGGTGGTCAGCCGTCACGCGCCGGACATTACCCGGGAAAGCCTGGTGATCCGCGACAGCAGGGGGGGGCGCTACCTGTCCGTTCAGGTCAGTATCCTGGCTACCGGCCCGGAGCAGCTGCAGGCCATCCATCTTGACCTGCGGGCGACCGGCCGGGTCCAGATGGTGCTCTGAACCGATGAGCGAGCCTGTCATTATCCGCAATCTGGGGCTGGTGGAGTACAGCGCCACCCTGGAACGCATGCGCCAGTTCACCCAGAGCCGGGGGCCGCAGACCCCGGATGAGCTCTGGCTGCTGCAGCACTTCCCGGTGTTTACCCAGGGCCAGGCCGGCAAGGCCGAGCACCTGCTGTTTCCGGGAGATATTCCGGTGGTGCAGGCGGACCGGGGTGGTCAGGTGACCTACCATGGCCCGGGCCAGCTGGTGGCTTATCTGCTGCTGGATGTCCGGCGCCGGGGCCTTGGCGTGCGGGAGCTGGTCAGCCTGATCGAGAACAGTCTGGTAGCCCTGCTGGCCGGTTACGGTGTCGAGGCTTATGCCCGGGCGGATGCCCCGGGTGTCTATGTGGACGGGGCCAAAATTGCCTCGCTGGGCCTGCGCATCCGCAATGGCCGGTCCTTTCATGGACTGGCCCTGAATGTTGATATGGATCTGGAGCCGTTCCGGCGTATCAATCCCTGCGGCTATGCCGGACTGGCCATGACCCAGCTGCGTGACCTGGCCGGTCCGGCCGATTTTTCCGGGGTCTGTGACCGGCTGGCCGAACAGCTGGTGCAGCGACTGGACGATGCGGCACAGAAGACCCTGGTGGGCGGAACAGAGAACCTATGAGCACTGATACAACAAAGGGCACCCCTGGCAAGGTTGAGGCGGGCGTCAAGCTGCGGGGGGCGGAAAAGCTGGCCCGGATTCCGGTCAAGGTGATCCCGGCCGAAGAGCTGCCCCGGAAGCCCGACTGGATCCGGGTCCGCATCCCGGTGACGCCCGAGGTGGAAAACATCAAGCAGCTGTTGCGCAAACACCGGCTGCATAGCGTCTGTGAGGAGGCCTCCTGCCCGAATCTGGGAGAGTGTTTTTCGGGAGGAACGGCCACGTTCATGATCATGGGGGATATCTGCACCCGGCGCTGTCCCTTCTGTGATGTGGGTCACGGCCGGCCGGTGCCGCTGGATGAGCATGAGCCGCACAACCTGGCGGTTGCGGTGGCCGACCTGCGGCTGAAGTACGTGGTGATCACCTCGGTAGACCGCGATGACCTGCGTGACGGGGGGGCCCAGCATTTTGCCGACTGCCTGCGGGAAATCCGCCGGCTGAGCCCGGAGACCCGGCTGGAAACCCTGGTGCCGGACTACAGGGGCCGGCTGGAGATTGCGCTGGACATTACAGCCAGCGAGCCGCCGGATGTGTTTAACCACAATCTGGAAACCGTACCACGCCTTTACCCCACGATCCGGCCCGGTGCGCGGTATTACCAGTCCATGCGTCTGCTGGACCGGGTCAAGCAGCTTGACCCTTCCATTTTCACCAAATCCGGGCTGATGCTGGGCTTGGGTGAAGAAAAAATGGAAC
>DIDB01000052.1 GCA_002417905.1 Pseudomonadaceae bacterium UBA5811 | reverse complement strand
CCCCTGGTCCTCTCCACCCTGCACACCACCGCCGCCCCCGGCGCCATTACCCGCCTGCGGGAGCTCGGCGTGCCCCACTACCGGCTCAAGGCCGCCCTGCTCGGGGTCATGGCCCAGCGGCTGGTCCGCACCCTCTGCCCGCACTGCAAACAGCCGGTCGGCCTGGAACCCGGCCTGTGGCAGGAGCTGACCCGCCCCTGGAATGTGCCGCTACCCACCACCGCCTGCCAGCCGGCCGGCTGCCTGGAATGCCGCGATACCGGCTACCGGGGCCGGGCCGGGGTCTATGAAATCATGCTGCTGGGCGACAGCCTGAAAAGCCTGATAACCCCGGACACCGACCTGCAGACCCTGCGCCGCCAGGCCTTCCGCGAGGGCATGCGCAGCCTGCGCCTTTCCGGCGCCCAGAAAGTGGCCAGCGGCCTGACCAGCCTCGAAGAAATCCTGCGGGTTACGCCGAAAAGCGAGCAATAATCAGCTGCCGGCCGCTCCGGGCAGGGGCTGCAGCGCGCCGCCATCCGCCGTCAGGCGGGTCAGCCCCGGCACCTTGCCCGCCGGAACCACAGCGGCGGCGGCCTCCAGATGCACATCCTGATCATCAAAAAAGATATGCGGATTAAAGGCCTGGAGCACCTTGCCCTTGTCCACACCCCCCAGAAAAAAGGCTTCATCCACCGACACCTGCCAGGCCCGGAGGGTATTGATCACCCGCATTTCTGACGGGCTGCTGCGGGCCGTAACAATCGCAATCCGGATGGGCGAACAGTCACTGCCCGCCGGCAGGCGCTGCTGCAGCCGGGCCAGCTTTTTCAGCAGCGTGGCATAGGGCCCGTCCTCCAGCGGCGTATCCTGCAGGGCATCCTCATGCTGCTGGAACGCCGTCAGGCCCCGGCTCCGGTACACCAGTTCGCTGGCATCTGAAAACAGCACGGCATCACCATCAAAGGCAATGCGCACCTGCCCCTCCGGTATCCGGGGAGCATTCTGTGGTGGCGGCCGGAGAATGGCGGCTGCACAGTGTCTGGAATCGATCACCCGCTGGGCATCTTCAACATTGGTGGTCAGAAACAGGTCCACCGCAAAGGCTTCCATGTAATCCGCCACCGACTCGCCTCCCGTAAAGGCCGAGCGGGTGATTGCCAGCCGGTCATGGCGAATGGTTTTCAGCACCCGCAACCCGGTATCCGGACTGTTGCGTGACATCACCACCACCTCGACCAGCGGTGCACTGTCGGCCGCCTCCCGGTAGCGGTTCAGCCCCAGCAGGGCCCGGACCAGCGGATAGCCCGTCCCTGGCGCCAGAGGCTCCTGCTCATGCGCCTGCATATAAGCCCGGTACCGCTCGACGGCGTGACCGGCGTCCTGCTCGCACAGTGTCCGGAAATAGCGGTCCGGAGCCTGCAGGTCAAACAGTGCAGTGGACGAGATGCCGATGACCAGGGTATCGCTCAGATCAAAAGCCACCCGGCAGCTCCTTTTCCGGCCCGGTCCATGCTCAGCCCTCCTCCAGATGCCCCTGGCCCCAGTCCAGCCGGTTCCATTCCAGCCGGCGCCGGCTCCAGTGTTCGGCAATCGCCTGGGTAAAGCCGGCGCGCACCAGCTTGGCCCGGGCCTCGCACCAGTCGGCTGACTCGCGGCGGACCACCACACCCTCCAGGGGCCCGCTGCGATAGAGGCTGGGCCGGCTGGCCAGCAGCTGCTGCAGCGCCCCCTGGCTGGTATGGCCCTGCAGCAGCCGGGGTACGGTCAGCAGGCCAATCCGGGCGGCCAGTGCATTGCGCCGCTCCGTGCTCCAGAAGCGGTCAAACTCCCGGTCATAGACATCAAACAGCAGGAACCAGTCCGGCAGCCGGTCGTAGTCCAGCGAGTGTCTGGCCGCACACCATTCGCCAAACAGGATCATCGACGGTGACAGCAGCTCATGCAGCAGTGTCTGGTGCAGCGCCAGCCAGGCCGGCAGCCGGGCAAACTGGCCGGCATGGGGCTCGGCCAGATACTGGCCCCGGTTCTGGGCACGCAGCCGGCCATCCGGGCCCAGCGACAGCCCGAGGTTGGCCCCGTCGAGCTTTTCCTCCACCACCACCTCGGCGGCCAGCAGGGCGCCAGCCTCAACACTGTCCAGCCGCTTGTCATCCCGGGGAACATCACCGCCCCCCAGCCAGGCCAGGTGGGGAGTTGAGGGAAAACGGAAAAAATCGCTCATCAGCGCCACCCTTATCGCAACAGTTTTTCGGCGTGCTTCTGGCGGGACCAGGCCTCGATGATCGGCTCCAGCAGCACCTGATACTCACGCAGTGCATCTTCCCAGTCATGCCAGTCAGTGTCACCGGCAAAAGCCACGCAGCCCTCGCCAAACCGGGCATGGGCCGCCAGCGCGGCCGCCACCATTTTCCGGTCGGCGGCATCATGGATCACCGGCTGCAGAGGTGCAGGCAGGATGCCGTCACCATTGGCGTCGTACTCCACCGGTACATCATCCACGGCGGCAGTGCTCCATTTGTGCACCACCACCTGGATGCCAAAGTCGTTAAAGCCCAGCCGGTGGCCATACTCCTCGAAAATCCGCCCGGCCGAATCCAGGACCAGCCGGGTATCGCTCCGGCAGAAACAGTCCAGCCAGGCCCAGACCTGCTGGCGCAGCTGCGGATCGGCCGGGGTGACATCCATGGCCCCCGGATGCTGCGGATCAACACTGCTGGCGGCAATCAGCACATTGGTGTCCACCACATAACGGGCTCTCATGCCGGCCGCCCGCCCAGCCGCTCAAACATCAGCCGGGCCTGCTCGCGGGTTTCACCCAGCGCATCACCAAAGAAGCCCTCCGGCCAGTGGCTGACCCGGCCAAACTCATCCAGCGGCAACGGCCGCAACCGGGCGGCTCCACCGTCACACCCGGCAAAATACAGGGCCACGTCATGGCGGATCAGGGGCTGTCTGGCGGTCAGGGTCTGCAGGCGGCGGCACAGGTGCACGGAATGGGTTGCCACCACAAACTGGGTCGGACGCTCCCGGCTGACGCTGACCAGCAGCGCGGCCAGCACGGCCTGGGCCTGGGGATGCAGGTGGATTTCCGGCTCCTCCAGCAGCAGGGGGCTGCCCGGCGGGACAAAACAGGCGGCCACCAGCACCGGCAGCGCCTGGGACAGGCCGATGCCCACGTCCCGCAGGTTGCAGGCCACGCCGTCGCGGTGAAC
>DIDB01000233.1 GCA_002417905.1 Pseudomonadaceae bacterium UBA5811 | reverse complement strand
CAGCAGCAGCAGCAGCAGCAACCCCGTGATGATCAGGGCGATGCTCAGCCACTGCGGCGGCAACTCCGGCAAAAAGCGCAGGCTGGCCAGTCCGGCCGCCAGGGCCAGCAATGCCCGATGCATCTGTCCATCCTGTTTTCCGTAGGGTCCGCAACTTTTTTATGCTGGCAGATTGCTATGATGACGTCGACAAAACTCCAGAACAATAAGCTGCTCCGCCATGACTTACACGTTAGTGTTCAAAAACGCGATTGTTCTGCTGACACTGTACGTCTTTCTTGCATACAGCTGGCGCAGCGATGACCGGCAGCGCCCGCTGCTGTTCCAGTTGCTGATTGGCCTTGGTTTTGGACTGGCGGTGGTCGTCAGCATGGTCAGCGCCATCCAGGTTGCCCCCGGGGTTATCTTTGATGGCCGCACCATTTTCTTAAGCATGGCCAGCCTGTTTGGCGGGCCAGTGGTCGGCCTGATTGCAGCCAGCCTGGCAACCGCTTACAGGGTCTGGCTGGGTGGTGCAGGCCTCTGGACCGGGCTGGGCAATATCATCCTGCCGGTTGTTCTGGGCCTGGCTTACCGTCATTTGCACCAGCATTACCAGGTCCGGACAGGGTTCTGGCAACTGCTCATCTTCAGCCTGATCCTGCATGCCCTGTCCGTGCTGCTGTATCTCCAGCAGGCTGGCCTTGAGTCAGTCGCCGGACCCGTTCTGCTGGTTTTCCCGCCCATGACCGTGCTGCTCGGGCTGATTTTCAACCGCATCCTGCAGCAGGGCCAGGTGGCCCGGGCCCTGGAAGCCAGCGAGGCCCGGCTGCGGGCCATCACAACGGCCATCCCGGACCGGCTGCTGATTCTTGATCCGGAAGGCCGCTACCTGGAAATCATTCACGCGGCTGAAGATCAGGCCGACACAGCCGATCTGACGGGTCGCCACCTGAGTGAAGTGCTGACACCCTCTGATGCCGGACGGATGCTGGAAGCCATCCAGGCTACCCTGCAGACCGGCCAGGCCCAGGTCATTGAATATCAGTTGCCGGCCTGCCATGGCCTGCTGACCCTGGAGGGCCATCTGCGGCGCATGGAGATCCGCGGGCAGCCTGCCGTCCTGCTGCTGTCCCGCAATATTACCGAACGGGCAGCCCATGATCTGGAGCGGCGGATTGCCGCGATGGCGTTTGAATCCCAGCACGGCATGGCCATTCTCGACCGCCAGGACCGGATCCTGCGTATCAACAGGGCCTTTACCCGGCTGACCGGTTATCAGGCCTGCGAAGTCATTGGCCGGAACACGGCCCTGCTGTGCTCGGCCCGGCATCCGCCAGAATTTGTCCGCAACATCTGGCAGACCGTGCAACAGCAGGGCTCCTGGCAGGGCGAGTTCTGGGGCCTGCGCAAAAGCGGCGAGGAATACCCCCAGTGGCTGCTGATCAATAGCGTGCGGGATAGCCAGGGACAGATTACCCACTACATTATGGCCCAGACCGATATTACCGAGCGCAAGGCCGCCGAAGAAAAAATTCACTATCTGGCGTTCTACGATGCCCTGACCGGCCTGCCCAACCGGCGCCTGCTGTTCGAGCGCCTGCAGCACAGTGAAACCCGTCTGGGCAGCGGAGAGCACTGGGCCGCCCTGATGATGCTGGACCTTGACAGCTTCAAGAACATCAACGACCTGCATGGCCACCATAGCGGCGACGCCCTGCTCCGCGAAGTAGCCCGCCGCCTGCAGGCCTGCCTGCGCCAGGAATCCACCATCGCCCGGCTGGGCGGCGATGAATTTGTTGTACTGCTGGAGCCACTGGCCTCCAGTCATGCCCTGGCCATGCAACAGCTGGAGCAGATTGGCGGCCGGATCCTGGCTCAGCTGGCCCGCCCCTACCCGGTAGGCGAGCTGACCCTGCACAGCAGCGCCAGCATTGGCATCGTCCTGTTCCAGGGCAACCAGCAGAGCGTCGAAGAGCTGCTGCGCCATGCGGACATGTCCATGTACGAGGCCAAACTGGCCGGCAAAAATAGCCTGCGCTTCTTTGATCCCCGGATGCGCCAGCAGGTCAGTGACCGGCTGAGCCTGGAAGAAGGCATACGCCATGGCCTGAAAAATGGCGAATTTATCCTGTTCTTCCAGCCCCAGTACGATGACCGGCACCAGCTGACCGGGGCCGAGGCCCTGGTTCGCTGGCAGCACCCCCGGAAAGGCCTGCTGGAGCCGGCAACCTTTATCCGGGTGGCCGAACAGGCAGGCCTGATCCAGGCCCTGGACCTGCAGGTGCTGCGGCTGGCCTGCACCCAGCTGGCCAGTCTGGCGCAGAATCCGGCCACAGCCCGGCTGAGCCTGGCCGTCAACCTCAGTGCACCGCTGCTCTACCAGGCCAACTTCGTGGAACAGGTGCTGCAACTGCTGCAGGACAGCGGCGCACCGCCCCAGTCCCTGAAACTGGAGCTGACCGAATCCCTGCTGCTGGACGACATGCCCCGGGCCCGCCAGCAGATCAATGCCCTGCGCACCCGGGGTATCCGCTTCAGCATTGACGATTTTGGCACCGGCTATTCATCCATGACCTATCTGCAGCAGCTGCCACTGGACCAGCTGAAAATCGACCGCAGCTTTGTCCATACCCTCCCGGACAGTAGCAGTCTGGCGATTATCCGCAGTATCTGTGCCCTGGCCAGCAGCCTGAATCTGGAAGTACTGGCCGAGGGGGTAGAACAGGAAAGCCAGCGGCAGATTTTGCTGGACAACGGCTGCCGGCGCTTCCAGGGCTACCTGTTTGGCCGGCCCATGCCCCTGCAGACCTTTATGGCCCTGCCAGAACTGGCCGGATCCGCCTAGAACTTCAGTTCAAAGACATCAGCATCCTGATAGGCCGGAAAGCGCTGGCGGTAGCGGGCCAGCGCCTCGCCGGTCAGGGTCTGGTAAAACACGCCGTCCTCTTCACCCGCAGCCAGCAGGCAGTCCCCTTGGAAATCCAGCACCTGGCTGTCTCCGGCATGGGGATAGCCATTACCATCTGCACCCGTCCGGTTGACTGCCGCCACATAGCAGAGATTTTCAATGGCCCGTGCCGGCAGCAGCCGGTTCCAGGCATTACGCCGGGCCTTCGGCCAGCAGGCGATATACAGCAGCAGGTCCGTATCGTAAGAGTCGCGGCTCCACACCGGAAAGCGCAGGTCATAGCAGACCAGTGGCCGCACCTGCCAGCCCTTCAGCTCCAGCAGCACCCGGCGCTCGCCGGCCGTATAGTGCTTGTGCTCGCCGGCCATCCGGAACAGGTGGCGTTTGTCGTAATGGCTGAAACTGCCATCCGGGCGCACCCAGTACAGCCGGTTGCGGTAGCTGCCATCACCGGTACGGATAATCAGGCTGCCCACCAGCACCGCATTCAGGCGCCGGGCCTGCTCCTGCATCCAGTGGCGGCCCGGGCCATCTTCCGCCTCGGCCAGCTGGACCGCATCCATGGAAAAACCGGTGGAAAACATTTCCGGGAGAATCACCAGATCCACCCCCTCCACCCGCTCCAGCAAGGTTGCAAAATGCCGGTAGTTGGCGCTGGCGTCCTGCCAGACCATGGCCGTCTGCACCAGTGCCAGCCGCAAATCCGGCAGGGCCGCCCAATCACGCATGTCATCACCCTTTCGCAACAGGTCCCGGCCCGTTCCTGACGGGCGCTAGATCTGGCAGAGTCTAGCGGTCGCCTGCAATAAAGTCTCGGGCTGCTTGGCAAAACAGAAGCGGACCAGCCGCTGGCCAGCCACAGGCTGCTGACAGAATACCGAAACCGGAATACAGGCCACGCCATGCTCCTTGGTCAGCCAGCGGGCCATGGCTACATCATCCAGATCCGGACGGATCGCTGAATAGTCGGCCAGCTGGAAGTAGGTACCGGCAGCCGGCCGGAAACTGAAGCGGGAATGCTGCAGCTGTCCGCAGAACAGGTCCCGCCTGGCCTGGTAGAAGGCTGGCAGTGCCTGAAGGTGTTCCGGATGGGTGGCCATAAACTCGGCCAGCCCGTGCTGCAGCGGGGTCACACCGGCAAAGCTGACATACTGGTGAATCTTGCGCAGTTCGGCACTCAGCACGGGAGGGGCCACCACATAGCCGGTTTTCCAGCCCGTTACATGGTACGTTTTGCCAAAGGAGCTGACCACAAAGGCCCGAGCATACAGCTCCTCATGACGCAACACGCTGGCATGCGGCCGGCCATCAAAAATCAGGTGCTCGTACACCTCATCGCTCAGGATGTAGAGGTCCCGTCCCCTTAGCAGAACGTACAGCCGCTCCCGTTC
>DIDB01000091.1 GCA_002417905.1 Pseudomonadaceae bacterium UBA5811 | reverse complement strand
CCGTTTTCTGAGACGACCCCGGTTATGGCATGCGCCGGACTGAAGTGAAATGCGCCCGCTGTGATGCCCATCTGGGGCATGTTTTTGCCGATGGCCCGCAACCTACCGGATTGCGCTTTTGCATCAACTCGGCGGCTCTGGAGCTGAAAGTACGCTGAGAAGGGGGATCTGGCCAACCTGGCGCATAATGCCGGTTCCAGAAAACGGGTTGGGGAATCCCTGTACATGAATACTGAACTGAATGCCTTCCTGCTCCGGGCCGATCAGCTGATGGCCCGTCTTGAGCCGCTGTTGCCGGCCCGGCGGCAGATTATTGACTGGCAGCATACCCTGGCTGCCCGCTGGCAGGCCGGGCGTGGCGAGGGCTATCTGCTGCCCCTGCAGGTTGATCTGGATCTGGAGCTGGATGACCTGCTGGGCATTGACCGGCAGCGTGACCTGCTGGCAGCCAATACCCGGCAGTTTGTTGCAGGATTTCCGGCCAATCACGCCCTGCTGTGGGGCGCGAGGGGAACCGGAAAGTCTTCCCTGATCCGGGCTTTGCTGGCCCGCTTTGCCTGTGATGGGCTGCGTCTGATCGAAATCGAGCGGGATTTTCTGGCGGATTTGCCCAGACTGGTGGAGCAGCTTGGCAATCCGGACTGCCGGTTTATTGTGTTCTGCGATGACCTGTCATTCGAAGCCGGAGAAGGGGATTACCGGGTTCTGAAAAGCGTGCTGGATGGCTCCTTGGAGCGGGCACCGGACAATGTGCTGCTTTACGCAACGTCCAACCGGCGCCATCTGGTGCCGGAGCGGCAGACCGATAATGACAGCTGGCAGCTGGTTGAGGGGGAGGTCCATCCCAATGAAGCGGTGGAGGACAAGATTGCCCTGTCTGACCGCTTTGGTCTGTGGCTGTCCTTTTATCCATTCAGTCAGGACCATTATCTGACGGTGGTGCAACACTGGATCAGTGTGCTGGCCGGGCCAGCCGGGCTGGACTGGTGCTGGGATGAGGCGCTAGCAAAGGAGGCAGTACGCTGGGCTGCAGCCCGAGGCAACCGCAATGGCCGGTGTGCTTTCCAGTATGCCCGGCAATGGGTCGGGGCCCGGTTGCTGGAGTCTGGCCAGGCTGAGCGGGAAGCCTGAGCTTCAGTCGTACAGGTTCTTGATTTTCCAGTCGTCCTCTTTTTCAATTTCCTGCAGGCCTTCGGCCAGTTCGCTGCTGGTGATATCACTGCTGCTGTTGCGCTCCTGAAGCATCCGGACAATGCGCTGGCACTGCTCCCTGAGAAAGGCCCGCTGGGCCTTGTCTTCAAGCAGGTCGGCGTGTTTTGCGGCATATTTTTCTGCCTGTTCAAATGCAAAGTGGGCTTGGGGGAGCTGGTCTTTTTGCAGGGCAGCTTTGCCTGTACTGATCAGGGACTCTACATAGGCTTTGGCGAAAATGGTTTTGATGATCCGGTAACCCTCCTGGATGTCCTGGGCCTGCAGCAGGCCTTCACTTTTGCCATGATCCAGAACGCCCTGAAGCTTTTTCAGGCACACCTGTAACTCCTTGAGCTGGGCCACGCTGGTGACTGGCAGGAATGCCTGGGGGGGCTCCGGGCTGGTTTCTTTGGCCAGTGCTTTAAGCCGGGTGATGTGTTCAGCCAGTTTGCTGTTGCCTTTTTCCATGGCCAGTAACTGCTCGCTCCATTGCAGATCCAGTTTCCGGACCATTTTTTCCAGCTCCGGGCTACCCAGATGGCTGGGAATGCCGTGCAGGGCTGCTGCGCAGCGGCGGACCAGGTCACCCAGCTCGGCCTGATGGCGAGCCTGTTTGAGCCGGTTCTGTTCGATCCAGTAATTCAGGTAAGCGATACAGAGCAGCAGAAAAACGGCAGCGGCGACCAGGGCCGCCAGGATGGTGGATGACATGCTAAAGGCTCGTTGGGAGTACTACGGATCAAGTGTACTGTTGACTGGGCCAGTGGCGGAAGTTTTGGCTGTTTTCTGAAAGGCATCAAATAAATTTTCAAAAATATCTTGACCACTTTGGATGGCCTCAATAAAATTCGCGCCACTTCAACACTCAAGCCGTAAAGCTTCGGGTAAAGAAGCAGGAAAAACAGCAAGATGCTGTAAGTTCCGGGCCACGTCCCCTTCGTCTAGTGGCCTAGGACACCGCCCTTTCACGGCGGTAACAGGGGTTCGAGTCCCCTAGGGGACGCCATGCGGGAATAGCTCAGTTGGTAGAGCACGACCTTGCCAAGGTCGGGGTCGCGAGTTCGAGTCTCGTTTCCCGCTCCAAATTGTGATCCACAGACTTCTACTGGGGTCTGTAGGTCATTGAAAAAAGGAGCTTCGGCTCCTTTTTTCATTCCAGCGAGTGCCACGGAAATCCACCCACAGCTACCGTTTTTGAGTGACCAAATAAGGCACAAGAATACGGGTGGGTCGGCTACCGGATAGTTGCTGGGGCTGAGCGGGAACCATGACGAGCATAGGGCCTAAGTCATAACTTAGGAGCCTCGAAATGGCACTCTCTGATCTGACCGTCCGGCAGGCAAGGACCACCGGAAAGCGTTACACCCTCTCTGACAACGACTGCCTGGGCCTGATGGTCTCTGCCGCAGGTGGCAAGTCGTGGATCTTCCGCTACTACTGGCTGGGCAAGCAGAAGCGCATGTCCTTGGGCGGCTATCCCGCCCTCAGCCTGCGCGAGGCTCGCGCCGAGCGGGACAAGGCCCAAGCCCTGCTCGCAAGGGGGATCGACCCCCAGGTCGAACGCGACCAGAAACGTCACGCAGCCAAGCTGGCGGGCGAATACACCTTCAAGACCGTCTTCGATGCCTGGGTCGAACATCGCCGCAAGGATCTCAAGGAAGGCCGTCAGAGCACGCTTTCCCAGATCCTGCGCATCTTCAACAAGGACGTGCTGCCCACTCTGGGGAAGATGTCGATCTACGACATTCGCCGCCCTCAGCTCCTGGGCGTCCTGGCGGCGATCGAGAAGCGCAAGGCGTTCACTACTGCAGAAAAGGTCCGCACCTGGTTCAACCAGATGTTCCGTTATGCCCTGGTCATCGCCGAGGGGCTGGAGGTCAACCCGGCCGCCGACCTGGACGTGGTAGCCGAACCCAAGCCCCCGGTAGCCCACAACCCCTACTTGCACCTGCATGAGCTGCCCGAGTTCCTGCAGAAGCTCCGGCTCTACAACCCCCGTGGCTGGCAGACCCAGCTTGGCGTCCGGCTGCTGTTCCTGACCGGGGTGCGCACCGGCGAACTGCGATTGGCCGAACCCGAACTGAATAGCCCCGGGTTTGAA
>DIDB01000031.1 GCA_002417905.1 Pseudomonadaceae bacterium UBA5811 | reverse complement strand
GCCCAGCCCGATAACGGGCAGCGTTTCATTGGTACCGGGTATGGTCCGGCTGAGCAGCCCGGCTCTGGCCTGGCCTATGGCCGGAGCAAGGGCAGCACAAGTCACCAGTCGGGTCAGGCTGGCAAGGAACTGCCGGCGGGTCTGCATCTGGATACCTCCGCAGGATGGATGCGGGCGGTTCAGCCGCAGCCGGGGAGCGAAGGTGCAATATGGCGGGTTTTGCAGGTGCTTTCCAGCTGTACCAGAGAGGCCTGCCGGGCCCCCAGTGCGTCATGGTTCTGGATGGCCGTCAGGATGGCCCGATGGCGGGGCAGGGACAGTTTGTGGCGTTCAGCGGGTTGTGTTGCCTGTTTGATGGATTCGTGAAGCGTTTGCAGGATGACGGTGCACAGATGGGCCAGCAGTGGATTGTGGCTGGCTTCAGCTATCCGGCAGTGGAACTCGAAATCCGGGGGCAGGGACTGGTCATGGGGTCCGTCACTGGCTGCCTCCATGCGGCTGAAGGCATCACCGATATGGTCCGCTTCTTGGTGCGTGGCGTGACGTGCAGCCAGAGCTGCTGTGGCGGGCTCAACGATATGGCGTACCTCGGCCAGCATATCGTGAAATGCTTCGGGCGGGCTGGTCTGCATGATCCAGTGCAGCACGTCCGGATCCAGTGTGTGCCAGTCATGGCGGGGGCGTACGACACTGCCTACCCGGGGTTTTGACCAGACCAGCCCCTTGGCGATCAGGACCCGCATGGATTCACGCAATACGGTCCGGCTGACTTCATAGTCATGGCATAGCTGTGTTTCTGCGGGCAGCCGTTCTTCAGGCTGGAAATATCCGGAAACAATGCGCTTTCCAAGTTCATGTACGATCAGGGCGTGCTGGCTTTTGCGGGGGCGGGGCTGGCGGTAGTCCATTAGCGGGCCTGGGCAAACGTGGCGAGCCATGATAGCACCGATAACAGCGGTAAAATGCAGCGTTCAGGGCTGTGACTGCCGGTAACTCAGGCAAAACATATTCCCATGGCAGGACTTGATCCGGGGGTTCTGCCCCTGATTTATGGTTTACCCGGGCCTGATTCCCGGGGTATGGAGAGCCTGTCTGGCTGGTTGTGGTCTTCCGGGTTTTCTCTTTACACTGGCCGGCCGCGCCAGGTGATCTGGCATCCCAGTGGTCCTATCCGTACCTGGTTTTCTGACGATGACGATGCCCTTAACAGGATCTTTTCCGCCATGCACCTGCGCCTGATGCTGCTGGGGGGCGGCAATGCCCTGGGCCAGTCCCTGATCCGTCTTGGTGCCGAGGAAGATGTCGATTTTTATGCGCCAAGACCACCGCTGACCGGTTGGGATGCCGGGAGTCTGGACCAGCTGTTCAGCAGTCGCCGTTTTGATGTACTGATCAATCTGGCGTACTACTACGACTGGTTCCAGTCCGGTCTGGCAGATGCCTGCTGTTTTGATGGGCAGGAGGCCATGGTTGGACATCTGGCCAGGCTCTGTCAGCAGCATGGCGTGATTCTGGTGGAGCCTTCCAGCTACCGGGTGTTTGATGGCTCACGGATTACGGCCTATGTCGAAGAAGATGCCACCATCCCTCTGGATGTTCGGGGTGCCCTGTTGTGCCGGACGGAGCAGCTGGTGCGCGAGCAGGTGACCCGGCATGTCATCCTGCGTTTTGGCTGGCTGCTGGATGACAGCCCGGAAGGTATTCTGGGGCGTTTTTTACGCCGCCTTGAGTTGCCGGAAGCGGTACCGCTGGCCGATGACCGTCGGGGCAATCCCACCGCTGTAGAGGATGCGGCCCGGGTCATGATGGCTGTGCTGAAACAGCTGGACTGTCAGGCCGAACTCTGGGGAACCTATCACTATGGTGGTCATGAGGCCACGACCCCGATGGGAGTTGCCCAGCTGCTGATCAGCGAGGCTGCCATGTTCCGGGCAGCCAGGGCAGAGCTGTTGCCGGTCGCCCATGCCAGCTGCCCTGATGCCTGCACTGAACCCCAGTATGGTGTGCTGTCCTGCCGCAAGCTGCTCCACACTTTCGGTATCCGGCCCCGGGCCTGGCGGACTGGGCTATCGGGGCTGCTGCTCAGTTATTACAGCCGTGATTGAAAAAGGCTTGCCCGGAAATGACAAAAGCGCCCGAAGGCGCCTTTTGTCAGCTATCCCGTTTTGCCCCTGTTCAGAAGCGGTAGCCCACGCTGAACATATAGACGAGGGGATCTACGTCAACACCTGTCTTGACTTTCTGGCCTGCCAGTTTGAGCTTGGCATGCGTATGGATATCTATCCAGCGCACCTGGGCGTTGATCAGGTATTTGTCAGTGATCATATAGTCAGCACCAATCTGACCGGCAAAGCCTACCGAATCACTCAGGTGTACTTTGCTGAAGCCTTTGCTGTTGGCGTTATTGCTCAGCTTGTCCCGGAAAAAGAAGGTGTAGTTCAGGCCTGCACCCACATAAGGCTGGATCCGGTAGAAGTCACTCAGGGGGAAGTACACCACGCTGAGCGTTGGCGGCAGATAACGGGTGCTGCCCAGATGCCCGTTCAGACTGCTGTAGGGACCAGGCATGCCTTTAAGGCTGATATTGCTGGTCAGCGGGTTGGCACCCAGCATTTCCAGACCGAAATGGTCAGAGAACATGGCAACAACGTTGATACCCATCGCCGTGGCATTTTTCGCATTAACATGGCTGCCTGCAACCTTGCCCAGCGTTTCGTGGCGGATCGCGCTGTTGTTGTTCTGGTCCATGGGGTTGACGGTGATCATACCCGCCCGGACGATAAAGTCACCTTTCTGATAGGCATGGCTCACCGCTGGGGCCATCAGGCTGACAATCAGAGAAGCGGCAACAAGTAATTTACGCATGAAATGAGCCCCACTGGATGTTGCAAAGCTGACATTTGTAGCAAAAGCCACGGGGGGCATCTTAGTCATCCGGGGGGGGGGAGTCTTGACATGGCTCAATGCCTGCACCCCCCATGGATACTGCTCTTGATCTGGCTCAAGAGTTGGGGCAAACCATGGACACTATCCATTTTCAGCATTGTCATGGATTTTTTATGGGCGTAATTTCGGCGATTTTGACAAAAATGTAATAACAGGGTTTGCCCCGAGCGAAGTCCCGGAAAAGGTATGATGGGTCTCTGCAAGGTGGGGCTTCTGGCCTGACGACTAACGACTGGAAGGAGCAGGGGATCATGCGTATCCGTGGGCAGGTCGGACCCTATCTGGTTGATCTGGAAATCGGGCTGACGCCCGAGGAGTGGCAGCGGTTACGCCTGACGGGGGTGGGCGAAGATGACGCCGTTACGGCCAGCCCGGTAATGCCGGCCGGGCCAGCCTGTACAGCGATGAACGCGTCACTGGAGAGATCCTGGCAGGATGCCCTGGAGTGGCTGCAGCAGATTGGTGAGGCCAGTGGTCCGGAACTGCTGGCGGCCCTGGAGCAGCTGACGGGTGATCTGCGGCAGGCCAAGCGGCTGGCTGTACGGCTGCGTCATCATGCGCAGGTTGACGTCCGGCCTGGCGCGGATGCACCACTCTATCGCTGGGTGGGCTGATCCGCAGCCATCAGTAGATCGCCTGATACAGCCGGCGGCGCCAGGTTCCGGTCAGTGGATGGTCATTACCCAGCAGGTCGAAAACCTGTAGCAGGGTCTGCTGGGGCAGTCCCTCGCCGTAATGCCGGTTGCGGATGAACAGCTGAAGCAGGCCGTCCAGCGCCGGCTCATAGTGCTGGCGGGCCAGTTGCTGGATGGCCAGCTGGTAGAGCGCTTCATCATCACCGGGATTCTGGGCCAGTCGTGCTTTTAACAGGGCGGGCTCGGGCAGCTGCCCGGCCTTGCGCAGAAAGGTCAGCTGGGCCCTGGCGCCGGCCAGTGCCTGGCGGTGCTCATCGCCGGTTACGGCATCCAGTACAGCTTCGGCTTCAGCCAGGGCACCCCGCTCGGCCAGGCAGCGGGCATACAGGATCAGCGCTGGGGCACTGGTGTTATCTTCGGTCAGCAGCTGTTTGAGCAATTGCTCGGCTTCGGCAAAGCGGGCGGCGTCGAACAGGGCCTGTGCGCTTTCCATTGACAGGCCTTCGGGGGGGCTGGCCGGCAGGCTGATGTGGGGTTCCAGCATGGCCAGAATGGCTGACTCGGGCTGGGCACCACTGAAGCCGTCAACGGGCTGACCATTACGGAACAGCACGACGGTGGGCAGGTTGCGGATGCCAAGCTGCTGCATGACCATGGGCTCCGCGTCACAATTCAGCTTGCCCAGCAGCAGTTCCCCCTGGTATTGTCCGGCAATTTTGGCCAGCACCGGCATCAATGCTTTGCAGGGCGCACACCATTCTGCCCAGAAATCAACCAGTACCGGTTTGTGGAACGAATTTTCGATCACCAGCTGGCCAAAAGTGGCATCCGTGACTTCAAAGATATAGGGCGTCTGGCTCATGGTAGTTCCTGTGCGAAAGCCGGCAGATTGCAGTCGGGCAGGATAGCGGATTTTCCATTTCCGGGGCGCGGGTTATCGGTACGGGCAGCCAGTCACTTTTGCCGTCAGGGCGTACGGACCAGCTGCAGGCGGCCCAGTGATTGCCCATTGGCATGGGCCATTATGGGGCGGGGAGGCAGCTGCATGATCAGCTGGCCAGACTGGATCACCCGGCCCCGCAGCTCAACCCGCTGCTGGCCGGTCAATTCCGGATCAAAAGGCAGGCGGAATGGCAGCTCGTCGCCCTGGCTGTGCAGGCGGATATCACCCAGCAGGCGTCCGGGCTTTTCGTGTGCGTTGACCTCCAGCAGGGCCAGTTCAACCTCGGCCCCCGCTGGTGCGCCCAGCAGGCTGCCCGTCAGCAGGGGCCGATTGCTGGCAGCCTGCCTGGTTCCGGCAGGTGAGGGTGGATGGTCTGCTGGCTGGGGGGCATCCGGTGTGCTGGAGCAGCTGGCCAGCAGGATGAACAGCAGGGCAGGCAGGGCTGAGCGCAGGGACACGGGAAATTCCTCCTGACAGACAGAATGGAGGCCAGTGGATCACGGGTGAGAACCGGGCCACCCGTCGGGTCTGGGGATAGGCTACCATGCCTCCGTCAATTGCGGACTGTCTGCCATGTATTGTCCTTTTTGTAGTGCACACGACACCAAGGTTATTGATTCGCGGCTGGTGGCCGAGGGTGACCAGGTCCGCCGGCGGCGTGAGTGTCTGGCCTGCGGTGAGCGTTTTACCACCTTTGAAACGGCCGAGCTGGTGCTGCCCCGGCTGATCAAGCAGGATGGCAGCCGCCAGCCGTTTGATGAGGAAAAGCTGCGGGCGGGCATGCTGCGGGCGCTGGAAAAGCGCCCGGTCAGCATTGAGCGGCTGGAGTCGGCCATCGTCCGGATCAAGCAGCGGTTGCGGGCCACGGGTGAGCGTGAGGTCCGCTCGCGGGTCGTGGGTGAGCTGGTGATGGCCGAGCTGCAGCAGCTGGATGAAGTGGCTTATATCCGGTTTGCATCCGTATACCGGCGTTTCCAGGATCTTAACGAGTTTCGTGAGGAAATTGACCGCCTGTCCCGTAGCACCCAGCCTGTTGATGATCCGGATGAACACTGAAACTGACAGCTTTTATATGGCCAGGGCACTGCACCTGGCAGAAAAGGGGCGCTATTCGACCCATCCCAACCCCCGGGTGGGTTGTGTCATTGTGGCTGATGGATGCGTGGTGGGCGAGGGCTGGCATATCCGGGCCGGGGAGCCGCATGCCGAAGTCTATGCCCTGCGCCAGGCCGGTGAGCAGGCGCGGGGCGCGACCGCGTATGTCACCCTGGAGCCCTGCAGTCATTTTGGCCGGACGCCCCCCTGTGCCGATGCGCTGGTAACGGCCGGAGTCAGCCGGGTTGTGGTGGCCATGCAGGA
>DIDB01000042.1 GCA_002417905.1 Pseudomonadaceae bacterium UBA5811 | reverse complement strand
CTTCAAGCCCATTGCCCAGCCTTTTCCGAATGATGGCGGCCGGGAACGCTCCTGTGCGCTGGCCGAACAGGTCCTTGGCCAGATCCCCCCGGAACCTGTTCCCCTGGAGCAGCTGGAACGCCAGCTGGCTGATGGTCAGCTGGATCTGCTGCTGGAAGATGTGGTCAGCCGCTACCAGAAAGCCGCTGCCGGCCAGGACGTGGTGATTGTCGAGGGTCTGGTTCCGGCGCGCCATAACAGCTACTTCACCGCCCTGAATGCAGAGCTGGCCAAAAGCCTCAATGCTGAAGTTATCCTGATTGCCGCCCAGGACCAGGACAGTCTGAAACAGATGGCCGAGCGGATTGAGATCCAGGCCCGCTCCTTTGGCGGAACCAGCGAAGCGGGTGTTCTGGGGCTGGTCATCAACAAAATCAAAAGTGACGGAGATACAACCACTTTTATTGACAGCCTGAAGCAGCAGCTTCCGGCACTGGGTACCGGGCGCTTCCAGCTGCTGGGCGCCATCCCCTTTGAAAGCGAACTGAATGCCCTGAGAACCCGGGACATCGCCGAAATGCTGGGAGCTACCCTACTGAGCGAGGGTGACGCGGCCCAGAGAAGGGTCAAGGACATTATCCTTTGTGCCCGGGCCATGCCCAGTACCATTCCGCTGCTGCAGCCTGGCGTACTGGTCGTCACCCCCGGAGACCGGGACGACATCATCCTGGCCGCCAGTCTGGCGTCCCTGAACGGAATTGAACTGGCCGGGCTGCTGCTATGCAGCGACGTTGTACCCGATTCGCGAGTCATGTCGCTGTGCAGAACAGCCCTGGAGAAAGGCCTGCCAGTCCTGAGTGTTTCCAGTGGCTCTTACGATACAGCCAACAACCTGTTTGCCCTGAACCGGGAAACACCTATCGATGACATCGACCGGGCCCGCCGGGTTACTGACTTCATCGCCCGTTACCTGCATCCGGAGTACCTGCATACCCGCTGCAGCCTGCCTCGTGAACAGCGTCTTTCTCCCCCCGCATTCCGTTACCAGCTGGTCAAGCGGGCCCAGGATGCCAACAAGCGGATTGTTTTGCCTGAAGGAGCCGAGCCACGGACTGTCCGGGCTGCTGCCATCTGCCAGCAGCGGCAGATTGCCCGTTGTGTTCTGCTGGCCGTTCCGGAAGAGGTCCATCGGGTCGCCAAAGAGGAAAATATCCAGCTGCCAGATGGTCTGGAAATTCTGGATCCAGCCAGCCTGATTGAGCGCTATGTCGGCCCGATGGTCGAAATGCGCAAAGCCAAGGGACTTACCCCGGAAGATGCCCGGGCACAGCTGCAGGATACGGTTGTACTGGGCACCATGATGCTGGCACTGGATGAAGTGGATGGGCTGGTCTCCGGTGCAGTGCATACTACAGCCAATACCATCCGCCCCGCCCTGCAGCTGATCAAGACAGCGCCCGGATACAACCTCGTATCCTCGGTTTTCTTCATGCTGTTGCCTGACCAGGTACTGGTCTATGGTGACTGCGCAGTCAATCCCAATCCGTCGGCCACTGAGCTGGCTGAAATTGCCCTGCAGAGTGCCGACTCAGCGGTCGCGCTGGGCATTCCTCCACGAATTGCCATGATCAGCTACTCCACGGGCAACTCCGGAAGTGGCGCTGAGGTGGATAAAGTTAAAGAAGCTACCCGGATTGCCCGGGAGCGTCGGCCAGATCTGCCCATTGATGGACCACTGCAATACGATGCAGCCTCGGTTCCCAGTGTTGGCCGGCAGAAAGCACCCGACAGCCCGGTAGCCGGTCAGGCAACCGTGTTTGTCTTCCCGGACCTGAATACCGGCAATACAACCTACAAGGCAGTCCAGCGCAGTGCTTCGGTAATCAGTGTTGGTCCCATGCTGCAGGGGTTGGCCAAACCGGTTAATGACCTCTCCAGGGGAGCGCTGGTTGATGACATCGTTTTTACCATCGCCCTGACCGCCCTGCAGGCAGCCAGCCAATAACCGGCCCCACAAAAGTACGGACAGGCGAAAACCTGTCCGTGTAGCAACAAAAAAATATCACTACAAAACAGGCTGGCTGGCCCCGCGGGGTCAAGGTTGCTGCTGTTGCTGGGTCATGGGCCGCAGGTTAACTTCTACCCGCCGGTTCTGTGCCCGGCCAGACTCAGTACTGTTACTGGCAATCGGCTGTTCCGGGCCGGCTCCCCTGACACTCAGTCGCGAAGACTCAACGCCTTGGGCAGCCAGATAATTGGCCACACTTTGTGCCCGGCGTTCAGACAGGATCATATTATTCTGATAAGAACCGGTGCTATCGGTATAGCCCACGATCTCAACCGTGCTCTGGTTATACTGGCGAAGCGAGTTGGCCAGATTGTTAAGCGGGTTATAAAAACTGCTGGAGATATCTGCCGAACTGGTAGCAAAGGTGACATTCCCCGGCATGATCAGCTTGATATCGTCGCCCTGGCGCTGGACCTGAACCCCGGAGCCCGCCAGCTGCTCCCGCAGTTCGGCCTCCTGCTTGTCCGCATAATAGCCATAGCCAGCTCCCGCAAGACCTCCAACAGCGGCTCCGATCAGGGCACCACGGCCACGATGCTTGCTGTCAATCAGGGCACCAGCCGCTGCACCCGTAATGGCCCCGATTCCTCCATAAGTCGCCGTATGGTTGGTACCAGTGCTGCCCTGCTGGCCACCGTAAGGATTGCCATTATTGGTTGCACAGCCAGCGACCAGTGATAATGCCGTGGCCAGCAGAATGGGACGGGTCAAGGTAAACATGGACATACAACTCCTCTCAGTAATCAGACCAGCTTAGCTTACAATGACGACAAGTGCCGGCTGCCTGGCGATACCTGCAGTGCCCGGCAGATACCGGCTGATAGCCTTTTCCTGCCAGCAATGGCCTGCTGCAAAACCAGCTACCCCTGCCGACTGCCTGCACTCATCATTTTAATTAATATGTTATACGGATTTGTATGAAAACTATCTGGATCGCTGATGCGGCCTATCTTTTCAATTTTGGAAAAACCAGACCCTCCGGCATTGATTACCTGAAGCTCAAAAATGAGCTGGAGCGGTTAAATGGTGGTCCCATTTATGAAAGTTACTATCTGAACTCCATCCAGGACCCCACGACTGAAACCCAGAACGCCTTTCACTCATGGATCAAATCGGCTCCTCCCAAAGGTCCCAAAATGCGGATCCAGCTTTACCGCCTCAAGGAGCTACACAACCGCTGCCCGAATTGCGCCAGCCAGTTTGACCGTCAGGTTCAGAAAGGCGTAGATGTTGGCATTGCTACCTTAATCATCAAGCTGGCCGCAAAGGGCAGCTATGACCGGCTGATCCTGAGCGCAGGAGATGGTGATTTTGAAGATGCCATTTCTTATGTAAAATCTGACCTGCAAAAAGAAATCTGGATCAATGGTGCCGAAGCCAGCCTCTCGACGGACCTGCAATGTTACTCGGACCGGGTTGTCTGGCTGGATAGCATGATTCCCCGCATCGACAAGCAGAGCTGAATGGCTTACTGCTCCAGCTGGTGCAACGCGTATTCAGCCCGGGCATCCCGCAGCATGGAGTTCAGGTTTTTCTCGATGTTATTGCACAGATTGCCCATCTGGATCTGATGCTCACTGTCGCGGAAAGGGCTCTGCAGATCCGTACCGATTTTTTCGATGGCCAGTAGCATAAAGCCCACAGCGGTGGAGGCCAGCGGAGTAAACCAGCCCAACGGTTCCACCAGACCAACAGGGACAATCAGACAGAACAGGGTGATGAAAAAGCGCGGGAAATAAACATAAGGGTACGGCAGAGGAGTATTGGCAATCCGTTCCATACCGCCCTGGCAGTTGGATATATCCACCAGCGTGGACTCCAGCCGGCTCAGACAGATGCTGTCCAGTCGCCCGGCCTGATGCTCCCTGGCCAGCAGGGCAGTTGAGGTGGTCAGAATATCATTGGGAAAATTGTTGGTATTCTGGCTCAGGGCATATTCACCCGGATGCAGCAGTTCTCCTACACCGGGTGGACAGGGTTCCCCTTTCAGATGGGTACATAGCGATCTTACAAAGGCCACATGCCGTTGCAGCAGCAGGGGCTTGGCCGGATTGGGGCCATCGGGCATATCGTCAATCAGGGTCAGCACCTGTCTGGCATAACTGCGCGAGTTATTGGTAAGAGCCCCCCACAATGTTCTGGCCTCCCACCAGCGGCCATAAGCACTGGAGTTCCTGAAGCTGGTCAGCACAACCAGCGCTGAACCCAGCAGACTCAATGGCATGGACGGAATGCTTAGCTGCGGATTGAGCACCAGCATGTAATCCAGCGTGACAAAAATATCCCAGAGCAGCAGCCAGAACAGCGACCAGCCCACATAGGTAAAAGTTTTGGTAAACGTCTTTATCATCAGGCGATATTTTTGTACAAGAACATTTGACACGGACACCGCCCCAAACCGGATTGAAGAATTGGCCTGAGGCCACTGATGCAGATCAGTCAATCACCCGCAGATTAATCTGCAGTTAACAGGTTTTTTCAGTATTAAAGATTTGGCCGGCTACCTGCGTCAATATTCCGGACAAATCAGGAAACAGGATCTCTGTTGCCACCCGATTTCCGGACAAAAGAAAAGGGCGACCCAAGTCGCCCTTTTCTTCAGCATGCCTGTAGCAAAACCATCAATTCTGGCTTTCCATCTGGGCACGAATCAGGTCACCAATGGTGGTCGGACCCGAAGCCTCGGTTTCCTGCTTGCGCAGTTCCTTCATGGCATCTTTCTCGTCATCCACATCCTTGGCCTTGACCGAAAGGCTGATTACCCGGCTCTTACGGTCGATGCTGATGATCTTGGCCTCTACTTCATCGCCTTCTTTCAGGACGTTACGGGCATCTTCAACCCGGTCACGGCTGATTTCAGATGCTTTCAGCGTCGCCTCAACTTCATTGCCAAGGTCAATAACCGCACCCTTGGCATCCACTTCTTTCACGGTACCCCGAACAATGCTGCCCTTCTCATTCAGGGAAGCATAGTTGGAGAACGGATCATCCTCCAGCTGCTTGATACCCAGGGAAATGCGTTCGCGCTCCGGATCGACGGACAGAATCACTGTCTCCAGCTCGTCACCTTTCTTGAAGCGGCGAACAGCTTCCTCGCCTGGCTCATTCCAGGAAATGTCGGACAGGTGAACCAGACCATCAATACCGCCATCCAGACCAATGAAGATTCCGAAATCGGTAATGGATTTGATGGTGCCAGAGATCCGGTCACCCTTGTTGAAGTGGCCAGAGAACTCTTCCCACGGATTCGGCTTGCACTGCTTGATACCGAGGGAAATACGCTCTTTCTCGACAT
>DIDB01000102.1 GCA_002417905.1 Pseudomonadaceae bacterium UBA5811 | reverse complement strand
CCACTGGGCCACCCGGCCGCGCTGGCCGGTGGTGCGTTTCAGGGTCGGATCATGGATTACCACCAGTTCGCCATCCCGGGACAGGTGCAGGTCCAGCTCACAGCGGCGAACCCCCTGCTGCAGGCACTGGCGGAAGCTGGCCAGGGTATTTTCCGGGGCCTCGCCACGGGCTCCACGATGTCCGTAAATCAGCGTCAATCGGGCATTCCTTCTGTAATCGGTGGGCTGTCGTGATGCTGCACGCTGCAGATGACCCGCTGATGTTCAAAATAGACCGAGAAGTAGGGATAGTCCCAGCGGATGATCGGTGGCCGGCCGACCGCCGGGTACGTCCGGCTGGCCAGACCAAACTGCTCAAGAACCTGGTCCATGTGCGCTCCGGAGCGGGGCATGGGGGTTCCGGGCTGGCCCAGCTGGCCCAGTGGAATCACCAGCGACCCGGCGCTGCTCCAGCCGGCCAGCAGCCAGAGCAGAAGGAATCCGCAGCGGCCGGTCATCTCAGTGCTCCCCGGGTGTCTGGCGCAACTGGCGGGCCTGGCACTTGAGGACATGCCGGGCCAGTAACTGGCGCTGGGTATCGGTCGGGGTTTCGAATTCCATGCCAACGGCATACTGGCCCTGGCCATCTGGCCCGCAGTAGATGACCCGGGCTGGCAGCAGCAGGGCCAGGGTTTCCGGAAACAGCAGGATTTTCAGGTTGAACAGGCCCTGCTCGGGGAGTGGCTCCGGATTGCTGAAGCTGATACCGCCTTCAGACAGGGTGACGGGCCGGGGTTGTCCGGGGTTTTGCAAAAGCGCCATGGCCAGCATCTGGCCCAGCAGCTCCAGGCGGCGGCTCTGCAGGGTCAGGTAGCTGGCCAGGGGCCGGTTGCTGTCGCTGATCTGGCGCAGCAGCGGCTGGCTTTCCAGCTCCAGCTGCTGCAGTTCAACCAGCAGGCTGAACAGCGGGGCGCTTTCCTCGGGCTGACCGCCAAAGGGCAGGATTTCCAGTGCGATCTGGTCGGCTATACGGTAGTATCGGCGGCGGTCTTCTTCTGGTGTCGGCATGATCATGGCCTGACTGGCAAACGCCCCGAGTGTATCAGGCGGATGACAGGCTGGCTCCCGGCATGATTTTCCTGCTTACGGCAATCCCTTTCCCTATGTTCAGACCGCTGTCCGTCTGTATTGGTGCGCGTTACACCCGGGCCAGACGCCATACCCTGTTTGTCTCTTTCATCTCGCTGACATCGATTGTCGGGCTGGCCCTCGGGGTGCTGGTGATGATCCTGGTGCTGTCGGTGATGAACGGTTTCGAGCATGAGATGCGTACCCGGGTGCTGGGGATGGTGCCCCAGGCCACCCTGGAAAATCCGCTGCCGCTGGATGACTGGACTGCACTGGCCCCGGACCTTGCCCGCTACCCGGAGATTACTGGCAGTGCGCCCTTTATCCAGCTGCAGGGGCTGCTGACCCACGATGGCCAGGTGCAGAAGATTCTGATCGATGGCATTGACCCGGACCGGGAGCCGGCGGTTTCGCCGATCGGTGATTTCTTTCGCCAGGGCCAGCTGGCTGACCTGCAGCCTGGCGAGTTTGCCCTGGCTATCGGTGACCGGGCGGCGGTCAGGCTGGGCGTGGGTGTCGGTGATCGCCTGACGTTTGTGGCGCCCGAGGTCAGCGTTACGCCAGCCGGCATGTTCCCAAGGCTGAAGCGCTTCAGGGTCACGGGCATTTTCCATGTGGGGGCCGGTGAGGTGGATGGTTTTCTGGCGCTGGCCAATATCCGGGATCTGGCCCGGCTGCAGCGCTGGAGGCCGGGGCAGGTGCAGGGCGTGCGGCTGCGCTTTGCCGACGTGTTCCAGGCCCCGCAGGTGGCCCGCGAGCTGGCAGCCGGTCTGGGGGGAGATTTTTATGCCCGGGACTGGATGCGTACCCACGGCAACCTTTACCAGGCCATCCGCATGGAGAAAAACATGATCGGCCTGCTGCTGCTGCTGATTGTGGCGGTGGCCGCGTTCAATATCGTTTCCACCCTGGTGATGGTGGTCAATGACAAGCGGGGTGATATCGCCATCCTGCGTACCCTGGGGGCGACGCCCGGGCAGATCATGCGGATTTTCATGGTACAGGGCACGGTCATTGGCGTAACCGGAACGGCGCTGGGTGCTGTGCTGGGCAGCCTGCTGTCCCTGAAAGCGGGCGCTGTCATTGCCTGGGTCGAGCAGCTGAGCGGCCATCATTTTCTCAGCGCTGACGTTTATTTCATTGATTACCTGCCGTCCCGGCTGCAGCAGGCCGATGTGCTGCTGGTCTGCGGGGCTGCGCTGCTGCTGAGTTTCCTCGCCACCCTTTATCCCGCCTGGCGGGCCGCCCGGACCCGACCGGCAGAGGCATTGCGTTATGAGTGAACCGAGTATCCATTCCGGACGTGAGGCGCCGGTCCTGCGCTGTGCGGCACTGGGCAAGTGCTATGACGAGGGGCCGCAGTCGGTGCAGGTGCTGTCCGGCCTTGAGCTGCAGCTGTACCCTGGCGAGCGGGTCGCTATTGTTGGCAGCTCCGGGGCAGGCAAAAGTACCCTGCTGAATCTGCTGGGTGGCCTGGATACCCCCAGCGAGGGCAGTGTCTGGCTGGCGGGCGAGGAACTGTCAGCCCTGGATGAAAAGGCCCGGGGTCTGCTGCGCAACCGGGCGCTGGGCTTTGTTTACCAGTTCCATCACCTGCTGCCGGAATTCACTGCGCTGGAAAACGTCTGCATGCCGCTACTGATCGGCCGGGTGGCGATTCCCGAGGCCACCCGCCAGGCCAGTGCCCTGCTGGAGCAGGTGGGGCTGGGGCACCGGCTGGAGCACAAGCCTTCCGAGCTGTCCGGGGGCGAACGGCAGCGGGTGGCGATTGCCCGGGCACTGGCCAACCGGCCGGCGCTGGTCCTGCTGGATGAGCCGACCGGTAACCTGGACCAGCACACGGCCCAGGGCATTCAGGAGCTGATGCTGTCCCTGAGCCGTTCGCTGCGGACCGCCTTTCTGGTGGTGACCCACGATCCGCAGCTGGCCGCACGGATGGACCGGGTACTGCGCCTGGAAGATGGCCAGCTGGTGGCTGCCTGATGTTCCGTCCGCTCAGCCTGTTTGTTGGCCTGCGCTATACCCGGGCCAGACGCCGCCGCCAGTTTATTTCCTTTATTTCCCTGACCTCGATGATCGGCCTCGGGCTGGGCGTCCTGGCCCTGATCCTGGTGCTGTCGGTGATGAACGGCTTCCAGCAGGAAATGGGCACACGGATTCTGGGTCTGGTGCCCCATGTGGTGCTGACCGCCGGCCAGCCTTTGCCGGACTGGCCGGCGGTGGCCAAAAAGGCGCTGGCCGAGCCCGGAGTGGAGGCGGCCGCGCCGGTGACCCGGATGGACGGCATGCTGTCTTTTCATGGCGAAATGCAGCCGATTGAAATCAGCGGCATTGACCCGGCGCGGGAGCCGGAGGTGTCCTCCCTGGCCGACCGGCTGATCGGCGGCCAGTTGCAGGATCTGCAGCCGGGCCGCTTCGGGGTGATTGTCGGTGCCCTGACGGCCCGGCGTTTCGGGCTGGCACTGGGGGACCCGCTGACCCTGATTGTCCCGGAGCCCAGCGAAGCACCCGGCGGCATTACACCCAGCCTGCACCGGCTGACCGTGGTTGGGGTCTTCAAGGCAGGGGCTGATCTGGATGGCAGCCTGGCCATGGTGCATCTGGCTGATGCGGCCCGTATGCGCCGCTGGCCGGAAGGGCGTGTGGAAGGGGTGCGTCTGAAGCTGGCTGATCTGCACACGGCTCCGGAGCTGGCCCGCCGGCTGGCCGCCCGGCTGGGGCCACCCTTTGAGGCTGAGGACTGGACCCGCAGTGAAGGCAGCCTGTTCAGTGCCATGCAGATGGAGAAAACCATGATCGGCCTGCTGCTGCTGCTGATTGTGGCGGTGGCAGCCTTCAATATCATTGCCACCCTGATCATGGTGGTGGCTGACAAGCGGACGGATATTGCCATCCTGCGTACCCTGGGGGCGACGCCCGGGCAGATCATGCGAGTATTCATGATCCAGGGCTGCATCATCGGCTTTTCCGGTACGCTGGCCGGCGCTGTACTGGGGGTCGCCGCGGCACTGCATGTCAGCGAGCTGGTGAGCTGGATCGAACAGCATCTGGACGGGCGGCTGCTGGGCTCAGGGGCCTATTTCATCACCTCGCTGCCTTCCCGGCTGCAGTGGCCGGATGTGGCACTGGTGGTCTGTGCCGGGCTGCTGCTGAGCTTTCTGGCCACCCTGTATCCGGCCTGGCGGGCTGCACAGACCCACCCGGCTGAAGCATTGCGCTACGCTTAGCGTTTCCGGACGGAGAGGAGTCCCCGACATGCCACGTCAACTCTATGAGCTCTGCGGTGCCGATGAGCGCCAGGTGTTTTCCCCGTACTGCTGGCGGGTACGGATGGCCCTGAGGCACAAGGGGCTGGACTTTGAAAGCGTGCCCTGGCACTTCCGCGACAAGGAAAAACTGGCGTTTTCCGGCCAGCCACTGGCGGATGCCAAGGTACCGGTGCTGGTCGATACGGATGGCAGCGTGGTGTATGACAGCCTGGCCATCCTGCGCCATCTGGAGCGGACCTATCCGGAGCGGCCGCTGATCGGGGATGCCCTGGCCGATGCCCGGCTGGACTTTATTTGCCAGTGGGTGGACCGCCAGCTGAACATGCCCGTATTCCGGATGATTGTGCTCGATATTTTTAATGCGCTGGATGCCGCGGACCAGCAGGCCTTCCGCGAAAGCCGCGAGCGGCGGCTGGGCATGACGCTGGAGCAGTTCCAGGATACGGCCGCCGGACTGGCCCAGCTGGATCAGGTGCTGGCGCCCTTGCGGGCGCTGCTGCAGCATGCGCCCTTTGTGGATGGCCAGGCACCCGCAGCAGGTGATTATGTGGTGTTCGGGGTTTTTGCCTGGGCGCGGGTGGTCAGTGCCCGGCCGCTGCTGGCGGCGGACGATCCGCTGCAGGCCTGGCTGGAGCGGATGCTCGGCCTGTCTGACGGGTTTGCCCGTCAGGTGCCGGCGGCTGCGGAGTACTGAGCCTTTCGGTCGTTTTGATCATTTTTTAACGGATTTTTCACGAACTGTTCAATTCTGCATCTGCATAGTCCCCGGCTTTTGAGCACTGGGGAATGTGATGATGCCGGGTAAACCTGTGCGCCAGCGGCCTGACTGGGCCGGTCTGGGCTGGATGTTCCTGTTTTTCTGGTACTTTTCCGGAACAACCCAGCTGCTGATCCAGCTGACGGGGACGGCCGGCTTTTCCGGGCTGCGCCAGTCCTTGGTGGTCAGCCTGTTCTGGCTGATTCCGCCGCTGCTGTGGCCCCGGCATACCCGGCTGCTGGCCGCATTGAGCGGAGCCCTTCTCTGGCTGTGCTCGCTGCCGGCTTTTGGCTACTTCCTGATCTATGGCCAGGAATTCTCCCAGAGCGTGGTGTTCATCATGTTCGAGAGCAACCCGGCAGAGGCCAGCGAGTACCTGGCCCATTACTTTGCCTGGTGGATGGTTCCAGCCTTTCTGGGGTACGGGCTTGGCGGCTGGCTGCTGTGGCGGCAGCTGCGTCCGGTGGCGCTGCGCCGGCCGGCGGCGCTGCTGGCCTCGCTGTTGCTGTTTGGCGCTTCCATCGGTTATCCGGCGGTGCGCCAGTACCTGAAAAACGAAGACTTCCAGGAGGCGGTGGACGAGTTCGAGGAGCGTATCGAACCGGCTGTACCCTGGCAGCTGGTGGTAGGTTATCACCAGTACCGGCGCCAGCTGGCCAGCATGGAGCATCTGCTGGACCAGAATGCCCGCCTGCCGCCCCTGCAGGATTTCCGGGACGCCCGGGCCGGGCTGCCAGCCACCCTGGTGCTGGTGATTGGCGAGTCCACCACCCGAAGTCATATGGGGCTGTATGGCTATTCCCGGGATACGACCCCCGAGCTTGACCGGCTGGCCGGGCAGCTGGATGTATTCAGCCAGGTGGTGGCGCCGCGTCCCTATACCATCGAGGCGCTGCAGGAGGTGCTGACCTTTGCGGACCAGCAGCATCCCGACCTCTATCTGAGCCGGCCCTCGCTCATCAATATGATGCAGCAGGCCGGCTACCGGACCTGGTGGATCACCAACCAGCAGACTATGAGCAAGCGCAATACGCTGCTTACCAGCTTTTCGCAGCAGGCGGACGGGCAGTTCTACCTGAACAATAACCGGGAGCAGAATGCCAGCCAGTATGATGAGGCGGTGCTGGAGCCCTTTGCCCGGGTGCTGGCTGATCCGGCCCCGCGCAAGTTTATTGTGGTACACCTGCTGGGCACCCATATGCGCTATGACTACCGCTATCCGCCTGCATTTGACCATTTCAGCGGCAGGGATGGGGTACCGCCCAATGTGACCGATGCCCAGCTGCCGGTTTACAACAGCTACGACAACGCGGTGCGTTACAACGACCATGTGGTGTCCAGCCTGATCCAGCGCTTTGCGGCCAGTCAGCCGGATGGTTTTCTGCTGTACCTGTCCGACCATGGTGAGGCGGTCTTCGACCCGGCCCACCCGGAGGTGCTGGGCCGCAATGAGGCCGCGCCCACGGCACCGATGTACACCATTCCGTTTCTGCTGTGGCGTTCACCGGCCTGGAAGGCCCATGACTCCAGGAGTTTTGCCCGTATGCCGGCCCGGCCCTATGGCAGTGCCGCCCTGATTTACACCCGGGCTGATCTGGCCGGGCTGGCGTTTGCGGACATGGACTACAGCCGGAGTCTGGTCAGCCAGGCGTACCGGCAGCGGCCCATCCTGATCGGCAATCCGGCCCACCATGGCCAGCTGCTGGATTTCAGCCGGCTGGCTCCGGCGGACTATGGGCCCGCCGGGAAGGAGGCACCGGCCCGCCGGTAAGGCCTGCCGGTGTGGGGCTTACATGTTGGGGTAGTTGGGGCCGCCGCCCCCTTCGGGCGCGACCCAGGTGATGTTCTGGGCCGGGTCCTTGATATCGCAGGTCTTGCAGTGCAGGCAGTTCTGCGCGTTGATCTGGAAGCGCGGGCTGCCTTCGTCCTGGCCGGGGATTTCATAGACACCGGCCGGGCAGTAGCGCTGGGCCGGCTCGGCGAAGCGGGGCAGGTTCTGGCGGAGCGGAATGTCCGGATCAGCCAGTTTCAGGTGCACCGGCTGGTCTTCCTCGTGGTTGGTGTTCGACAGGAACACGGACGACAGCTTGTCGAAGGTGATCTTGTTGTCCGGCTTCGGATAGGCGATCCGCGCGCTGAGACAGGCCGGCTTCAGCGCTTCGTTGTCCGCATGCTCGAAATGCAGGGTCCAAGGGGCCTTGCCGCGCAGGATCATCGCCTCGAAGCCGGCACAGAGCGCGCCCAGCTTGGAGCGCCAACGG
>DIDB01000241.1 GCA_002417905.1 Pseudomonadaceae bacterium UBA5811 | reverse complement strand
CTCACAGGCCCGGTATACGTCTGTCACCTCAAGGGCAATATGGCCAAAACCGGTCCCCAGATCATAATGAGCCACATCCCAGTTATGGGTCAGCTCAATCACCGAGTTTTCTGCCTCATTGCCATAACCGACAAAGGCCAGGGTGAAGCGACCCTCCGGATAATCCTTGCGCCGCAACAGGGTCATGCCCAGCACTCCGGTATAAAAAGCGATCGAACGCTCCAGATCAGCTACCCGCAGCATGGTGTGCAACAGTCGCATACAGATCTCCTCAATATCACAGATTATGGGCAACAGGCCGGCATGATAATCCACAGAACCGTTCTCGGGGCCGGCATGCCTCTGCCAGACCCTACGGGTCGGTACTGACCGGAATAAAAACCAGACAGGCTAAAATCCCGACCCAAAGATGGGTGACTGCAATCCGGAAATCAGCCGCCATAGCTGACCGCCCGGTGGGAATCACCATGGCAAAACACCCCGGTAACCAGCAGGGGCCGTTGCAGGGCAGCTCCTGAACAGACTGGCTCCTCAGCTCCGGATCACAACCGCCGTATCTGGCGCAGCCCTGGTAGCGAACTCGCCCAGAATCTCCCAGCGCTCCAGATCAACCCGGATAATCCGGCCATCGTCGGTTGCCGCAAACAGCAGGCGGCCTTCTGGATGCAGATTCAGTCCCGGAACCGGAGAAGGCATGGGCAGATAGCGCTGTTCTTCCAGGCTGACCGGATCCAGCAGGTTCAGACTCCGGTCAGTATCATTGGATACCAGCAAACGACCATCTCCCAGCGTAATGATCCGGACAGCCTCTCCACGGGTATCCGTCCGGCGCTTTTCCTCCAGCGTCATGGCATCCAGTGCCAGCAGTGTTCCGTCATAACGGTTCAGGACATAAAACGTCTGCTCATCCAGACTCAGGGCACACCCCTCGGGCCCCCGACCCGCCAGATGGCGAACTGGCGGCTGAACCGGATCAAAGGGATTGGCCATGATCACCATGCCACTCAGGGAGTCGGCAATATAGGCCCGCTGGCCATCCCGGCGGATGACAAAATAATGGCTGCGCACCCCGCCCAGAGGAATAACTTGGCTGGGATACAGGTCGGTCGCCGGATTATCAAAACGGATCAGACTGGACTCGGACTCACTGAGAACATACAGCCGGCCCTGCCCATCCAGCCGGATACCATGCAACCGGTTAAACGGGCTCCGGTCTATCACCCGGAGCAACTGGCGGGAGGCCAGGTCAATGATATAAACCCGGTGGCCACCAACACCCGGCCCGGCCCACTTGGGCACACCGTACTGTGCCACATAAGCAAAGCGCCCCGCCACGTCCATCACAACTTCATGAGGCTGGGCATCCAGATCAATTCCCCCCAGCCGCCGGCCTTCCGGCAAAGCATAAAAACTGATTCCGGGAGCCTCCTTTTCCACTACCAGCAGTAGCTCGGCCGCAATGGCCAGCGAAGGAGCGAAGGAATACCGGGGAATCCTGAAAGCACTGCTGCACCGCCCAGC
This sequence comes from Pseudomonadaceae bacterium UBA5811, assembly GCA_002417905.1. GTDB lineage: Bacteria > Pseudomonadota > Gammaproteobacteria > Pseudomonadales > Pseudomonadaceae > Azomonas. Next base: position 6,743 of record DIDB01000241.1, on the reverse strand, counting down.
AGGGTTAGCAGGCAGCGTCTGGAAAGACCTGACATGATGCCTCCATCAATATATTTTCCGGGAGCCCTCTGGACAGGGGCCAATCTTTATTCAATATCAGGAAATATATTAATTTGGGCTGAATACCGCCCCGGGCCAAACCCTGACGGCCAGAGAAATATTAAGTAACATCCAGAACTGCCGCCCTCCGAGCCATAAGGAAACTGCCCCATGCGCCATCTGATCCCTGCTCTTGGTTTAAGCCTGATCAGCAGCCTGACGTTTGCCCAGACAGTATCACCCTCCCCGGCCATGGGCTGGGGAAAGTCGGTTGGAATCAATTATGCGAACGCCCAGATCTGCGGGGCAGACCGGGATGAACTGGAAGCTTACAAGACCCGCAGCCTGGAAGATGGCCAGAACCGCCACCCGCAGATCAGCGCCTACGAGGCTGAATTTGAAAAGGGCTTTGCCCAGACCTACACCAAGGTCAAGGCAGCCGCAGCGGCTTCAGGACAGCCTGCCTGGCTGCCGGCAGACAACTGCCAGCAGCTGCTGGAGGGAATCCGCCGCTACAGCCAGCAGTGAAGGCATGGCCGGGAGCCGCTGCCCCCTGCCAGGATCTGGTGGTGTATCAGAGCATCTTGCGCTGCTTGCCAGCGGCAATCCGCAGGCGCAGGGCATTCAGCTTGATAAAGCCGGCGGCATCTGCCTGGTTATAGGCGCCACCATCCTCTTCAAAGGTAGCAATGCTGGCATCAAACAGGGAGTCGTCTGATTTGCGGCCGGCAACCATAACATTACCCTTGTACAGCTTCAGACGGACCACACCGTTCACGCAGGCCTGGGAAGCATCAATCATCTGCTGCACCATCAGCCGCTCCGGGCTCCACCAGTAACCGTTGTAGATCATGCTGGCATAACGCGGCATCAGCTCGTCTTTCAGGTGAGCCACTTCACGGTCCAGCGTAATGGACTCAATCGCCCGGTGTGCTTTCAGCATGATGGTGCCGCCAGGTGTTTCGTAGCAGCCGCGGGACTTCATGCCCACATAACGGTTTTCCACGATATCCAGCCGGCCAATGCCATTTTCGCCACCCAGCCGGTTCAGCTCAGTCAGGACTTGGGCGGGCGTCATTTCCCGGCCATCAATGGCCACGATATCTCCGGCACGGTAAGTCAGCTCAATATAAGTGGGCTGGTCCGGCGCATTTTCCGGTGAACGGGTCCAGCGCCACATATCCTCTTCACTTTCGGTCCAGGTGTCTTCCAGGACGCCGCCTTCATAGGAAATATGCAACAGGTTGGCATCCATGGAGTACGGAGATTTTTTCTTGCCATGACGCTCAATGGGAATGCCATGCTTCCCGGCATAATCCATCAGTTTTTCCCGGGACAGCAGATCCCACTCCCGCCAGGGTGCAATCACCTTGACGCCCGGCTTCAGGGCATAGGCTCCCAGCTCGAAGCGCACCTGATCATTACCCTTGCCCGTTGCACCGTGGGAAATGGCATCAGCTCCCGTTTCATTGGCAATCTCGATCAGCCGCTTGGCAATCAGGGGCCGGGCGATAGACGTGCCCAGCAGGTACTCACCCTCATAAATGGTGTTGGCCCGGAACATCGGAAACACGAAATCGCGCACAAATTCTTCGCGCAGGTCATCAATGTAGATTTCCTTGACCCCCATGGCCTTGGCCTTGGCCCGGGCCGGCTCCACCTCTTCGCCCTGGCCAAGGTCTGCCGTAAAGGTCACGACCTCGCAATTATAGGTATCCTGCAGCCATTTCAGGATCACCGAGGTGTCCAGACCGCCGGAATATGCCAGGACCACCTTCTTGATATCGGCCATTGCCATCCACTCCCGGGAATTACGAAAAACGGCGATTCTACTGGTCAGGACGGTGCTTTGACAGGGGGCGACTCCGGAGAGGCGGCCGGCTCTGCTGCGGCTGGCGCGGTATCCTAGGCTGGTGGCGTCTGCTGGACTGGCTCTTTGGCCAGATGAACAGTGACCCGGCGGTTTTTCAGCCGGCCAGAGTGGCTGCGATTGGATGCCAGCGGATAGCGCTCCCCATGAAAGCGCACCACAATGGCGCTTTCGGGCACCCCCCTGGCCACCAGGTAAGCCTGGACCGCCAGCGCCCGGCGTCTGGACATTTCCCGGCTGGTCAGCCGGTCGCTGCCATTATCGGAATGTCCGTCCAGATAGATCCGGTTAACAGCCGGATCTTCCTTCATATAATCCAGCAGCCCATCCAGCCTGGCCCGGGCCTTCTCATTCAAACTGATCTCCCAGTCAGGCATGGGGATCTGCGTCACTTTCAGCTGGTCAAAATTGTGGGGCAACAGTTTCTGTCCGCAGGCCAGAAACTCATCATAGGCTTTGGCAAAGTGCACAGGCAGCAAACGGACCTCCAGCAGCTCACTACCCGGCCGGAGCCGTTGCCGGACCAGAGGCGTCCGCCCCTCCAGCAGGCCATTGAGCAGCTGGCTGGCCTGGGCATAACTGCTATCCAGTGCTTCCCCGCCGGCTTCACCCAAAACCCCCAGCGGAATATCCCGCTGACCGGGCTGCCAGATAGCCGCTGCCGAAAGCAGGCTGGCCCGTGCCTTGCCAAACCAGGGCATTTCAGCCTGCAGGCGGAACCTGGGCTGCTCACCAGCCCGCCGTACGAAAGCCCCGCGGCCAAAGCCACTGACCGGCTGGATCAGCCGGCACTCAAAGCGGTCACCCTCCACCTGCCAGGCTGCATTTTCCAGCCGGGGCTGGAAAGTCAGTGACTGCACCGGAGCACTGAGCAGCAGGCCAGCCAGAACCGGCAGATACAGACGCACGGCACACTCCAAAACCAGACCTCTTGATACTCCAGGTATCGGACTGGCCCGAAAAAACTTAAGCCGGGCCCCCGCGGGAATGGCATTTTGTCAGCATGAGACTTTTGCGGCCCGTTTTCCGGTAGCATTCCCTCCCAATAACCATGTTCCGAGTTCTGACTGGACCCCTGCATGACTGATCGCCTTACCCTGTTGCGCCCCGATGACTGGCACCTCCACCTGCGGGACGGCAGCGTGCTACCCCATACGGTTGCCGATGCAGCCCGCCAGTTTGGCCGGGCCATCATCATGCCCAATCTGGTACCACCGGTACGCAATGCAATCGAGGCTGCCAGCTACCGCGAGCGGATTCTGGCAGCCCGGCCTGCCGGCAGCCACTTTGAGCCGCTGATGGTGCTTTATCTGACCGATGGCACCACAGCGGCCGATATCCATGCCGCCATGGCCTCTGGCATTGTCCAGGCCGCCAAGCTTTATCCGGCGGGTGCAACCACCAACTCCATTTCCGGGGTCACCCGGATCGACAATATTTTTCCGGTGCTGGAAGCCATGGCCGAAACTGGCCTGCCCCTGCTGGTGCATGGCGAGGTAACCCGCACTGAAGTCGATATATTCGATCGGGAAAAACAGTTTATTGACGAGCATCTGCTCAGGGTCAGCCAGCGCTTTCCCGGCCTGAAAATAGTCTTCGAGCACATCACAACCCAGGAAGCCGTACAGTTCGTCACAGCCAGCGGGCCCAATATTGGGGCCACCATCACAGCCCATCACCTGCTGTATAACCGCAATCATCTGCTGGCAGGGGGCATCCGCCCCCATTTCTACTGTCTGCCCATCCTCAAGAGAAACACTCACCAGGAAGCCCTGCTGGAAGCAGCAACCAGCGGCAACCCGAAATTTTTCCTCGGTACAGACTCCGCCCCCCACGCCCGGCACGCCAAGGAAGCCGCCTGCGGATGTGCCGGCTGCTACACCGCCCATGCAGCCATTGAGCTGTATGCCGAGGCTTTCGACCGCTGCCAGGCACTGGACCGGCTGGAAGCTTTTGCCAGCCATTTCGGGCCCGACTTTTACGGTCTGCCCCGCAATACGGATACGATCACCCTGCTCCGCGAGGATTGGACCATGCCCACCGAGCTTCCCTTTGGCGAGCAAAGCCTGATTCCCCTGCGGGCAGGCGAGCCCCTGCACTGGCAACTGGAGAAACCGGCATGACTGAAGATCTACGGGATGATGTGCTGGAAATGGGCGAAGCGCTGTCCGGCAAACCACGCACCCCGTTGGCCCAGCGCTTCCGGGGGTACCTGCCGGTCGTTATTGATGTAGAGTCTGGAGGCTTCAACAGCCAGACTGATGCCCTGCTGGAAATTGCTGCTGTCACTATCAATATGGATGAGCAGGGACTGCTCTATCCGGATCACAACTATTTTTTCCGAGTTGATCCCTTTGAAGGCGCCAATATCGAAGCAGCAGCCCTGGAGTTCACCGGCATCCGGCTGGACCATCCATTACGCCAAGCCGTCAGCGAAGAGCACGCCCTGGGCGAAATTTTCCGGGGCGTACGCAAGGCGGTCAAAGCCAGCGGCTGCAAACGGGCCATTCTGGTCGGCCACAACAGCAGCTTTGACCTTGGCTTCGTCAATGCGGCCATTAACCGCTGCAACATCAAACGCAACCCGTTTCATCCCTTTTCCAGTTTTGATACCGCGACCCTGGCCGGCTTGGCCTATGGCCAGACCGTGCTGGCCAAGGCCTGCATGGCCGCCGGCATCAGCTTCAATGCCAAAGAAGCCCACTCAGCCCGTTACGACACGGAAAAAACTGCCGAACTGTTTTGCAGCATCGTCAACCGCTGGCGGGAAATGGGCGGCTGGACCGACTTTGGCAACTAACAGACTGTTGAGAAACTCTCCGCCGCAGGCACTGTCATAGCCGCGATCAATGCGCAGTCCTGCGGGACCATCTGTTCGACGCATAGATCGCGCAACTCAAGCTGATCTCCAGTCGTATCAACCCATGACAAAGTCTTGAACGTTGAGCAGCTTCACAGCTTACGAATGCAGCATAGCGTCGCCAGAAAGGCCAGACGTCGAAACTGGGTCGCTCCCCCCCACAAAACTGAATGACAAAGCACAGCTTCTGCATACAGGAGCGGGAAGCTGTTGCGAAGCAGTTACTCTGTCACCACAGGCTTCCGGCGCTTCAGGGGAGCAAGACCATCCGCACTGACCAGGGCCGGCTGACCACCTCCCGCCCCCCGGGCAACCAGACTGGAGCGGGTGCTTTTGGAAGCAGCTCCCTTCTTGTCCAGCTTCCTTTTTTTGCTGCCAGCAGCCTTACCGGATGCCTTGAGCTTTTGCGGCCCCTGATAATGTCCCTTCAGTCCGGGGATAATCCGTCGCTCGAAATGCTGTTTGAGATAGCGCTCGATACTGGACATCAGATTCCATTCGTTATGGCTGACCAGAGACACTGCCAAACCAGCTTCTCCTGCCCGGCCCGTACGGCCAATACGATGGACATATTCATCACCAGAGCGGGGCATATCAAAATTGATGACCAGATCCAGCCCCTCAATATCCAGCCCCCGGGCTGCTACATCCGTAGCCACCAGCACCCGGGCGGTGCCCTGCCGCAATCGGTCCATGGCCAGCTTCCGGTCTTTCTGATCTTTTTCGCCATGCAGTACAAACGCTTTGACCTCTGCCCGGCACAGATGCCCGTACAGGCGGTCGGCCTGGGCCCGGGTATTAGTAAAGACAATAGCTTTCTGCCAGGCCTCATGGGTCAGCAACCAGTACACCAGCTTTTCTTTATGCACAGGATCATCCACAGTGATGATCTGCTGACGGACCTGCTCATTCAACGCACTGACGGCATTCAGCATCAGATGCCTGGGATCGCTCAATAACCGGGCAGTTATTTCCCGCAAGCCCCCCCCACCTGTCGTAGCCGAAAACAGCAGGGTCTGCTGGCGACGCACGCAGCTTTCTGCCAGGCGCACCACACTATCAGCAAAGCCCATGTCCAGCATGCGGTCAGCTTCGTCCAGCACCAGGATCTGCACGTCATCCAGAACCAGACTCCCTGCCTCCAGATGCTCGATCAGCCGGCCCGGCGTACCCACCAGAACATCTGGCACCTTGCGTAGCCTGGCAGCCTGAACCTTGAAGTCTTCACCTCCGGTAATCAGCTCTGCCCGCAGAAAAGTGTAACGGGAAAAACGCTCCACCTCCTGCAGGGTCTGCCGGGCCAGCTCCCGGGTTGGCAGCAGGATCAGGGCCCGGATATCCTGCTGTTTCCCGGAGTCATCATCCAGCAGCCGCTGTAGCACGGGCAGGATAAAAGCCGCCGTCTTGCCACTTCCGGTACGGGCAGTGGCCCGCACATCCTGTCCGGCCAGGGCAACAGGCAGGGCTGCGGCCTGCACCGGAGTGGGCTCACGAAAACCCAGCTCATCCAGCGCCCTGAGCAGGCGCCCGTTCAGGTTGAATGAAGTAAACAAAATCCGCTCCTCAGGATACAGGCCGCCAAGCGTACAGGAAAAAAAGGCCACCCGGAAAAGCGGTCTAACGGCTTCTGCTTTCTGCTAACGCTACCGGGCGATAAAATAGCCCGCCACTTCGGGACTGGTGCCGTTTTTAACCATTGTTAGCTACAATGAGGACACCCCATGCTGAAAAAGCTTGTGCTGGTACTTTGCTGCACACTGCTGACAACCCGTCAGCTGCCTGCAACAGAAACACCTCGCGTAATCCTGAACACCAGCCAGGGCAGCGTTGAGGTTGAGCTATACCCCCAGCAGGCCCCCATTACCGTAGCCAATTTCCTGGCTTACATACGCAGCGGCTTTTATACCGATACCCTTTTTCACCGGCTAATCCCGGGTTATGTCATTCACGGCGGTGGCCTTGATCCTCACTTTA